>DATDKQ010000001.1:0-7568 GCA_036519915.1 Solirubrobacterales bacterium
CGCTGTCCGGGGTCGGTCTCAGGCAAGGGCGGACTCCCGGCTTGCGAGTGTCTCGGTCTCGGCGCCGTCGATCGTGCGGCGGACCAGGCCGGCCAGCACCTTGCCCGGCCCGACGTCCACATAGCGCGTCACGCCTAGCTCCCTGAGGCCGCCGAGCACGTCGGTCCAGCGGATCGGGCTGATCAGCGAGGCGGCGAGGGCGTCACGGACGTCGCCCTCGAAGATCTCGGCGGTGGTCGAGGAGACGACCGGGGCCTGGGACGCGCGGAACTCGATCTGATCGAGCGCGGCGCGGAAGGGCTCGACCCCGGAGGCCATGGCCACGGTGTGGAAGGCACCGGCGACGGCGAGCTTCTTGGCTCGGATCCCCGAGCCCTTGGCGGCCGTCTCCGCCGCCTCGATCGCGTGCAAGGGGCCGGAGAGGACGAACTGCTGGGGGGAATTCTCATTGGCGAGCGTCAGGCCATGCTCGGCCGCGAGCGCCGCGGCCTGCTCACGATCGCTGCCGACGGCCAGCATGCCGCCCGGCTCGCTGCGCTCGGCCGCGTCCGCCATGAGGCGGCCACGCGCGACCACGATGCGGACGCCATCGACGTCCTCGATCGCGCCGGCAGCCGCCAGCGCGCCGACCTCGCCCAGCGAGTGGCCGGCGAAGTACTCCGCACCCGGGCGGCCCAGCTGCTCATAGCCGGCGATCGAGGCGCAATACACGGCTGGCTGGGCGTAGGCGGTGCCCTCCGCCATCCGCTCGAAGGGGTCCTCGCCGACGAGCTCGGTCGCGAGCTCGAGCAAGTCGGGGCGAACGGCGGCGACCAGCTCGCGGCTGGAAGCGTCACCGACCCCCTGTCCCGGGAAGAGGACAGCTGAGGCGCTGCTGGCGTCCATGCCCCATCAATAACCCCGTCCCTGCAGCGGGTGAACGGCTGTTGCGCCGATGCCCCCCGATCGGGGGGGTTCAGGGGGACGGCCGGGGGACCAGGATCAGTCGTGTGACGAGACGCGCCCCGGCATTGCGGTTTTGAAACCGCCGCTTTTCATCCAAAGCGGATCGAGCTAGTCAGCCCACCAGTCGCGCTGGCCCTCGACGTCTTCGCGCGGAGCCTCGCCGAGATTGGGCGCGCCGATGACGAGGATCTCGAGGCCCTCCGGCCCGGCCTCGTAGCCTCGCCACGTACCGGGCGGGACGCGGACCGCGTCCCACTCCTTGAGCTCGACGATCTCGTCGTCGAGCTTCATCCGCCCGCTCCCGCGCACGACCACGTACACCTCCTCCTGCGTCATGTGTGTGTGGCCGTACGGAAAGCGATAGCCCGGCGGGACGCGCTGGTAGCTCAGGCCGGATTGCTCGAGCTCGAGCTCCTCGGTCGCTGAGCGGAACTCCAGGTCCGGCGCGCCGTCGAAGTTGGACCCGAGGTCCTCCAGGTCCTCCTTGAGGTTCCTGAGTGTGAACGGCATGGCCGCAATCCTACGGTGCCCGCTTTCCATGCAAAGCGGCGGATTCAGGATTCGAAGGCGGCTGCGGCGACGCCGGCCGCACTTCACGCACCGGGTGGCGATGGGCAAATACGATGGCCGCTCCGCCTTCACCTGGGAGGCACGAGGAGACGCAGAAGGAGGTTTCAATCATGTACGTCACCGAGTTCACCCTGCGCGCCAAGCCCGGCCACTTCGAGCAGCTTGCGGAGATCCATTCCGAGTTCGCGGCCGACTTCCTCAGCGACCATCCCGCGCTCCAGACGGTGATGGTCGTCGGTGACGAGGCGAGCGGTGTGGTGCGTGGCATCGGGGTGTACACGGACCGCGAGGCGGCGGACGAGGTCAACAGCGACCCCGAGTTCGCGTCCTACAACGACCGGATCGAGCCGCTGCTGGCAAGCCCACCCGAGCGGGTCGAGCTACAGCTCTTGCACCACTACTCGCGTTAAGCGCCCCTCAGGGTGGTCCCGACGCCCGGGCCATCGGAGGACACGGAACGCGATTGCTCAAGGCCGCTGCTTTCCATGCAAAGCGGCAGTCTCTGAATCAGGAGTCCGAGCGGGACGCTGCGTCGCGAGTCAGGCCAAGCTGCTCCGCCTTCCGGGTCGCCTCGGCCCGGTTTCGCACGTCGAGCTTGCGGTAGAGCGCGGTCGTATGGTCCTTGATCGTGTGTGGGGAGAGGAAGAGCCGCTCCGCGATCTCGCGGTTCGTCGCTCCGGCCCCGATCAGCTCGAGGACCTCGCGCTCGCGGGGCGAGAGAGGCGTCGCCGGCCCGTCGGCCTGGCGCGCGTAGACCGTCATCCCGCGGCCCACCATGCGGACCGCGTTCGCGACCTCCTCGGCGCTCCAGTCCTTGGAAATGAAGCCGGAGGCGCCGGCGGCCTTCGCCGCCTCCGGTGAGATCCAGCCGGCTCCAGAGATGAGCAGGACCCGCGTCTTGGGCGAGACCTCGCTCAGCGCCTCGCAGAGCTCCGCGCCGGAGCGCTCGCCGAGGAAGAGGTCGACAAGCGCGACATCCGGCTTGCTGCGCCCGGCGAGCTCGACCGCCTCCTCGGTCGTCGAGGCGACCGCGCACTCCCCCATCCACGGCTGGCGCCCCAACAGCAGGCGAAATCCCCACTGGACCACGGCGTGGTCGTCGACCACCAGCACGCTCAGCTTGCGGCCGCCGTTCAGCTGCTCGGTAGCACCAGGCGCACTCGCCACTGGTCCTCCTCACGGCCGTACTCGAGCATTCCTCCGCGCTGCAGCGCCTCGTAGGAGGCGAGCCGCAGCCCCATGCGCGATCCGGCTCGGCCTGCAGCTCCGCCGCCCGGCGCCAGGCCGTCGTTTCGAACCTCCATCAGGAAGGCGCCGTCGGGCGCGTCAATCGTGACCCGGACCTCGCTCGGGTCGGCGTGCTTCTCGGCGTTGCGGAGCGCTTCGTTCAGAATCGACACGGCCAGCGGCTCGAGTCGCTCCGGGACGCCGACGCCGTCGCGCCAATCCACCACCAGCGGGAGGCGCTTGTACTGGCGGCCGAGCCGGTCGAGCTCGGAGCGCAGGCCGCCGTCGGCGAGCTCCATCAGCGAGCTCCCGGCCGAGCCGATCAGGGCCTCGCGGAGGTCGCCCAGGGCTGCCTCGATCTCGGCGGCGCAACGCTGGCGATCCTCGGCGGCCAGCGGGCGGTCCGAGCCGAGCGCCATCGAGACTCCAAAGAGCCGCTGCGTGACGCGCTCGTGGACCTCGCGGGCCAGGTCGATCCGCTCGGATAGGCGGCGGCCGCGCTCCAGCTGGCGGGTCAGCTCGCGCACGTGGCTGGCCAGGGCGGCGGTCCTGCCGAGGGCGTACATGGTGGAGCGCTCGTACGAGGTGGTGGCGAACGGCTCGCCGTCGCGGTCGGCGAAGATCACGCCGACCCAGCGCCCAGCCGCCGCGACCGGGGTGCAGGTGAGCTTGACGATGCCCGGCAAGTTCGAGTACCGCGCGGGCACGTCGTGCTCCAGGTCCGTCGTCTCGACCACCCGATCCTCGGCCAGAGCGCGCTGGGCGATCGGAGTCTCCTCGAGGGTGCCGTAGCCGTGCTGAATGAACTCGCGGTAGACGCCGTGGCTGCCGGCCGGCAGCACCATCCTGCGCTCGGCGTCGTAGAGGAAGAGGACCGCGCGCTCCATCGAGGTCTGAAGGCAGACGGCCTCGCAGATCCGATCGTAGAAATCGTCCAGGCCGCGCTCCTCCTCGAGCTCGAAGAGAAGGCGCACGACCACGTCCAGGGCCTCTGAACTGAGCGACTCTTCCTTGGTCGTCATGCCTCGGGGTTAGCCCCGCAGCGCTCCTTCGGTTACTTGACCTGCTGGCGCTCCGCCTCGCGGAGCTCGATCCGGCGGATCTTGCCGGTCAGTGTCTTCGGCAGCTCGTGGACGAACTCGATCCGGCGAGGATAGGCGTAGGCCGAGAGATTTCCCCGCACGAACCCCTTGATCTCGTCCGCCAGCTCGTCGGAGGGCTCTTGGCCTTCCGCCAGGACGATGAAGGCCTTGACGACGTGGCCGCGGCGCTCGTCGGGTGCGGCGACGGCGGCGGCCTCCCGGACCGCCGGATGCTCGATGCAGGCCGACTCAACCTCGAACGGGCCGATCCGGTAGCCGGCCGAGATGATCACGTCGTCGGCGCGCCCGGAGTACCAGAAGTAGCCGTCCTCATCCTGCTCCGCGGCGTCCTTGGTGTGGAACCACTCGCCTTCGAAATCCTCGCGCGTGGCCTCCGGGTTCTCCCAGTAGGAGAGGGGATAGTGCGGGTTGGACCTCGCGCGCAGGCAGATCTCGCCACGCTCGCCCTGGCCGACCGGGTTCTCGTCCTCGTCGAGGATCTGAACGTCCCAGCCGGGCATCGGCTTGCCCATCGAGCCCTCGCGGACCTCCATGAAGGGGAAGTTCCCGCAGAGCGGGTACGACTCGCTGAGCCCGTAGAAGTCGAGCACCGTCACCCCGTACTGGTCGCGGAACCAGCGGATCGCCTCCGGGTTGAGCGGCTCCCCGGCCGAGCAGACGCGCCGGAACTTCTGCGGATAGCGCTCGCCGGCGTCCTCGATCGACATCATCGAGCGCATCGCGGTGGGGGTCGTGAACACGTTGGTCACCCCGTGCTTCGAGAGGACCCCGAGCTGCTCGTGCGGATCGAAGCCGCCCTCGCGCGCGTAGACGAACTGGACGGCGCCATAGCGCCAGGGCCCGATCAGGGGGCAGATGCCGGCCGCCCAGGCCCACTCACCCATCCCGTGGAAGAGCTCGCCCTCCTGAACGTCATGGCAGTAGACGAACTCCTCGTGGGCGAGGATGTAACGGTGGGCATGGAGGATGCCCTTCGCCAGGCCCGTGGTCCCGGACGTGTAGTAGAGCTGGGCCGGGTCATCGGCCGACGTGTCGACGGTCTCGAACCGGTCGTCCTGTCCGGCGAGTAATCCGGCATCGAGCACGAGTACCTCGTCGACCAGGTCCCCCGGCATGCGACCGGCGTTGTCCGCGTCGGTGACGATGACCTTCGGCCGGGAGTCCCGGATGCGGTGCTCGATCCCGTCGTCCCCGTAGAGCACCGACAGCGAGAGCAGGATCGCGCCGAGCTTCCAGGTGCCGAGGAACATCGCCGCGGTCTCGGGCGAGGCCGGGGCGCAGACGGCCACCCTGTCCCCGCGCTCGACGCCCTGTGAGGCCAGCAGGTTGGCGGCGCGGTTCGCGAGCGCCCGCTGCTCCGCCCAGCTCACCTCCCGGTGGTTGCCACGGAAGTCCTGGAAGACCATCGCCGTGCGGTCGTCGGGCTGGCGATCGCAGACGTCCGCCGCGATGTTGTAGCGCTCTGGCACCTGCCAGCGGTGCTGATCACGGGCATTCTCGTACGTGAGGGAATCTGTCGCGCTCATCTTCACCTCTCCGGATTGCGCCCGAACATCATCCCGCTTTCGAAACGGCCTCATCTAGCCGAACGGTCGTCCGGGGGAAACCCCCACTCGGGTTGGGTGGTTTGCGGTAGCCGGAAGTGGGGTTTTGCCCTCTGGCAGCGGTCCGAGGCATCCGAGAAGGTAAGAAGTGCAAGACAGCGAAGAGATAGATCGGATGCCACCGAACTCGACTCAGAATCTGAACGCGAGGCTCTCGCTCAGAGAGGTGAGGCAGCAGCGGACGGGTGGACCCGCCCCGAGCTTCGCTCCTCCGCCCATTCACAGCTCCGCGCCCCGGAACAAGATCGTCGGCGGCCCGAGCCACTACCGCGGCGGCTATCACCTGAGCATCTGAGCTCATCAGGCGCAAGGATGCGCCCGGTGAGATTTCGTCTTATCTGCCTGGCCGTCTGTGCGCTCGCAGCCGCCACGGCCTCCTCCGCGGCAGTTGCCGCGAAGCCTGGGGCGAAGCAACATCCATTCCCGTGGCACAAGCGAGTCCAGGATGCGACCCGGTTCCTCTCCACCCGCGCCGGCGCAGCATCCTTCGCGATCGTCGACGAGCGCGGTCGGATCCATGGTCACCGGCGCGGAGTGCAGTACTCCTCGGCCAGCCTGGTCAAGGCGATGCTGCTCGTCGCCTACCTGGACCGCGGGGAGGTGCGGCGGCGCGACCTGCGCGGCAGCGAGCGGCAACTACTCGGCCCGATGGTCCGGCTCTCCGACAACGATGCCGCGAGCGCGATCTACGAGCGGGTCGGCGTCGACGGGCTCCTCCGGCTCGCCCACCGGGCGGGGATGCGGCAGTTCGCCGCCAACCCGGTCTGGGGCGGCTGCCAGGTGACGGCTCGGGATCAGGCCCGTTTCTTCCTGCGCATCCGGGCCCTGCTGCCGAAGCGACACCGCAAGTACGGGCTGAGCCTCCTGCGCCGGATCGTCTCCTATGAGCGGTGGGGGATCCCGCCGGCCACTCCCGCCGGCTGGGTTCCCTACTTGAAGGGGGGCTGGTTCCAGGACGACGACGGCTGGCGAGTCCACCAGGCCGCGCAGCTGCGGGATGGCGACCGCCGGATCTCGATCGCCGTCCTCACCCGCGGCAATCCCACTCTCGAATACGGAGCCGCGACGATCACCGGGGTGACGTCGCGTCTCCTGCACGGCTATCGCTAGTCGCTAGGCCGAGTCCTCGGCGAAGCGGTAGCCGACCCGGCGCACGGTGAGTACGAGCTCGGGGTTCTGCGGGTCGCGCTCGACCTTCTGGCGGAGGTTGGAGATGTGGACATCGCAGGCGCGAACGTCGCCGCGGAACTCGGTCTGCCAGAGCTCCTCCATGATCTCCTTGCGCGAGAAGACCTGGCCGGGGCTGCCGGCGAGCAGCCGCAGGACCTGGAACTCGGAGCGGGTCAGGTTGGTCGGCTCGCCTCGAATGGTGACGAGGTGCCGCGCCAGGTCGATGGACACCGGCCCGGCGCTGATCTCGGCGGCCTCCTTCCCGTGTGAACGGTCGAGCTCGCGGCGACGCAGTTGCGCCCGCACCCGGCCGAGCAGCTCGCGGACCGAGAACGGCTTGGTGACGTAGTCGTCTGCACCGACCTCGAGGCCGACCACCTTGTCGACCTCAGCGTCCTTTGCGGTCAGCAGGATGATCGGCACCGGGCTGTAGGCGCGGACCTCCCGACAGAGATCGAGGCCGCTCTTGCCCGGCATCATGATGTCGAGGATCAGCAGGTCGAAGGCATCGTCTGAGATCTGCCCCTCGGCCTCCTCCCCGTTGGCCGCCATGGTCACGTCGAAGCCCTCCTGCTCGAGCGCATAGCCAACCGACTCGCGGACGGAGGGCTCGTCGTCCACGACCAGGATGCGGTTCGCTGCGGGGGGCGTCGAGTTCATGCGACCGGTGTGGGGGTGGCCTTGGCGGCGCGCAGACGGACCCAGAAGGTGCTGCCCTTGCCGGGCTCGGACCGGAGCCCGATTCGGCCGCCCATCACGTTGACCATGCGCTTCGCGATCGACAGACCGAGGCCGAAGCCCTCGCCCTCGAGCATGCCCGAGCCCCGGTAGAAGCGGTCGAAGACGCGATCCTGTTCATCTGGGGGGATTCCTTTCCCGGTGTCCTGTACCTCGATCGTCACGCTGTTCTGCGCCCCGCGCGAGGCGCGAAGGGTAACCGTGCCCGGTG
>DATDKQ010000002.1:0-4326 GCA_036519915.1 Solirubrobacterales bacterium
CGAGGAGGTCGAGGGGACAACCGGTGAGGCTCCCGAGCAGACCGTCCTGGTTCAAACAGAGGCCGACGTCGACGAGCTCGAGGTCGAGGACCCGGATCGGATCGCCTACATCACGCAGACCACCCTCTCGGTCGACGAGACAACCTCGATCATCGCCCGCCTGAAGGAGAAGTTCCCGAAGGCGGTCGGGCCGAAGACCGACGACATCTGTTACGCGACCACCAACCGCCAGCAGGCCGTCAAGGCCCTGGCCAAGGAGTGCGAGCTCGTCCTCGTCATCGGCTCCACCAACTCTTCGAACTCGAACCGCCTCGTCGAGGTCGCCCGCGAACACGGCGCCGACTCCTACCTGATCGACAACCACCTGCAGGTCGACGAGGCCTGGCTCGAGGGGGTGGGCACCGTCGGCGTCACGTCGGGCGCCAGCGCCCCCGAGGAGCTGGTCGAGAGGCTGGTCGCCTTCTTCGAGGACCGCGGCGCTACCGATGTCTCCGAGCTGCGGACCGTCAACGAGGACGTCCGCTTCATGCTCCCGACCGACGTCCGTCGCGCCCTCCAGGCCCGTGACTCGGGCGGCGAGCTCCCCGTCGTCAGCTGAACAGGCCCTCTCCCACGTAACCACCCTCGCGCGCCCCGGGTGGGATCGCGAAGACTGCGCTCGAGGTGTGCTTGATGTACTCGTTGAGGGCGTCGATTGATCCAAGCCGTCGCTGGATCGCCTCGAACTGGCTCTTCGGGTTGCGCTGGAAGCAGATGAAGAAGAGGCCCGCGTCTAGCTCTCCGAGCTCCTCGACGACCCCATCGGTGAACGAGTATCCACGCCTCAGGATCGGGGCAGTTCAGCATGAGGGCCGACGGCGACGTGTCGCGGTCGGCTTCAAGACGTCCCCATTAGGCAGCCCTAATATGGTACCCCCGCAGCGAACTGAATCGCGTAGACGAGGAGGCCGGGGGTCGGCTCCAGGCGAAGCGAGTGTTTCTCGGTCCCCTCGTGTGAGGTCAGCTCCTGGAGCCCCGGGAACGTGACCTCGATCGAGCCTCGGTCCTCGCCGTCGACGCGGATCGCGATCTCTCCCTCCCCGTCAGTCGCGGCGTAGGCCCCGCCGGCCTCGTACTCCAGATCGAGGGTGCGATCGGCATCGACCCTGGGCCAGGGCTCCTCGGTCGAACCCCCCGGAAAGATCTCCGGAGTCGGGGGAATGACCTTCGTGTCGGGCGCGTCGGAGGGCCGCAGCGGCTCGAGCAGGGGCGGCCAGTCATGCTCGCCATTTGACTCGGCGAGCGTCTCGCGAATCGCCTCCTCGGTGGCACGGTACTCGCCCTCGCCGAGGTGGTACCAGCGCAGCGCGCCGCCACGTCCCCAGAGGAAGAGAGCGGGCCAGCCATGCGGCTCGTACAGGCGCCAGAGGCTGAACTCCCGGTCGACGATCACCGGCCAGCCGATTTCGAGACGTTCGGCCGCGTCCGCGACGACGTCGTAGTCCTGCGTGAAGGGGAAGCGGGGCGAGTGGATGCCGATCATTGCCAGGCCGTCGCGCGAATAGCGCTCGTACCACGCCCTCAGGTAGGGGAGCGTCCTCACCGAGTTGAGCTGCGCGAAGTCGAAGAAGTGGACCAGCACCGGCCTGGCCGCGGCGAGCCGGTCGATCGAGCCGACCGGCTCGCCGATCCACTCGGCGCCGGCGGGCAGTGGGGGGATCGCTATGTCAGGCCGCGGGGGACGCAGACGCCGGAGGGTATGCTCCCTACGTCCCCGGAGCTACGGAAATGAGGTCTCAGTGAGTCGATCGGTCTGGGAGCGCATCGAGGAGAGTCGCGCCCATCACAACGTGTTAGAGCACCCCTTCTACGTGCGGTGGTCCGCCGGCGAGCTCTCGCCTGACGAGCTGGCGCGCTACTCCGGCCAGTACCGCCACGCGACCGAGGCGCTCGCCCGTCTCTGTCGGGAGACCGCCGAGATTGCTCCGAAACCGCACCGCGACGAGATCGCGGTCCACGCCGCCGAGGAGGAGTCCCACGTCGGGCTCTGGGACGGCTTCGTCGAGGCGGCCGGCGGCGAGATCGGCGCCGAGCCCACGCCCGAGACGGCCGAGTGCGTCTCAGACTGGACCTCCGCCGACGGCTATCTCGGCCGTCTCGCTCGGATGTACGCGATCGAGAGCGGCCAGCCTGAGATCTCGCGCATCAAGCGAGAGGGCCTCGCCCAGTTCTACGGAATCGAGGGTGGCGCGGGCACCGAGTACTTCCGGGTCCACGAAGAGGCCGACCACGCGCACGCGGAGGAGGCGCGCCGGCTGATTGACGAGGCGATGAGCGCCGAGGACGCCGACGCTGTGGTTGCCGCAGCCGAATCGGCCTTCCGGGCGAACTGGCGCCTGCTCGACGGCGTCAGCTGAGCCACCGAGAGGATGCGCGGACGCTTCCCGAGGGTGGGAGACCGCGCAGTCGGGATCGCGCTCGGCATCGTGCTGGGCATCGGGGTCATCCTGGTCTTCCTCTTCCTCGGGTCGCGCAGCACGATCGATGAGCCCTCGATCTCGGGCGGAACCACCCAGACGGTGACCCAGCCGGCGGCGAGCCGGGGCCAGCCGAAGCCGAAAGCACCCCAGTAGGGTTCATCGAGCGATGAGATCGGCAATGCGCCTTGCGCATAGCGTTCGGCTCGCGGCGATTCTCGCCCTCGGCGCCTTCGGGCTTCATCAGCTTCGCTATCTGATCGCCGGGTTGATCTCGTCGCCCGAGATCGCCCAGGCGGGCCATCGCTACATGGCGGACCTGCTGCCGCCGATCGCCGTGTTGGTCCTAGCGGCTGCAGTCGCGACGCTGATTCGCGGTACGGAGGGGGCGTCGCCGTCCAGGGCGCCACTCGGCCGGCGAATCGTCGTCTTCGCCGCAGCTCTATTGGCGATCTACGTTGGCCAGGAGTTCCTGGAGGGATTGATCGGCGCGGGCCACCCGGCGGGCCCCGCTGCGCTCCTTGCGACCGGCGGCTGGCTCGCGCTGCCGCTCGCCCTCGGCATCGGCGCCCTCTCGGCGTTGCTCGCGAGCGTGCTCGAGAGGGTCGAGCGCGCGATCGCAGTCGTCCACGCGAAGCGGATGCTCTCGCGCCCGCCCGCGGTCCGCGGCAGGGCCCTCCCGGCTCGTGGACTTCGCCTGTCTTCGTCTCCGCTGGCCTTCGGCCTCGCGCGGCGGCCTCCGCCATTGACATTCGCCTAGCCCGGATGTCAATCCGCGCGCGTTGCGTTCGCGTTTAGGCGCTTGCAGCAGCGTGCGCATCACCAAGGAGGCTTTTCAGATGCAATCCAGAGCTGTGCGCCTCGGGCTGCTCGGGGTCGTGATCGTCGCCGCCGTGGTCCTTTTCATCGTGCTGCGGAACGACAACGGCGATGACAGCAGCAACACCGCGAAGGGTGTCCAGGTGCTGCAGGTTGACAAGAGCGGCGATCCGGTCGGCGGCGTGAAGACGCTGACCTACAACAAGGGCGATCAGGTCCAGCTCGAGGTACGGCTGGCGGCGCCCCAGGAGGAGGTCCACGTTCACGGCTACGAGATCGAGAAGCCCGCTGAGCACAGTCCTGTCAGCTTTTCGTTCCCGGCGAACCTCGACGGCGTCTTTGAGGTCGAGGTCCACAAGCTGGACCACACTGAGGGCCCGATCGCGGAACTCCACGTCAATCCGTGATCGGATTCGGCCACCGAGCTTCCCGACCCAAGCGGGCCGCAGGCCTCGCCGCCCTGGTGGCGGCGGGGTCGGCGGCTGCGCTCCTGTTTCCCGACGCGGCCTCGGCGCACGCTCTGGTCGGGCGCAAGGACCTGCCGGTGCCGGCCTGGTTGTTCGCGTGGGGGGCCTCGCTCGTCCTGATCATCTCCTTCGCGCTGCTCTCCGTCGCGTGGACCCAGGCGCGCCTGCAGAGCGAGAAATGGACGCCCCTCCCGCGTTGGCTGTCGCGGGCGCTGCTCAACCCGGTCACCGAGGTGCTCTGCGGGTTGATCGGCCTCGGGCTGTTCGTGGTCGTGCTCTATACGGGGTTCCGCGGAATCTCCGACCCGACGCAGAACTTCTCGGTCGTCTTCGTCTTCTACACATTCTGGCTGGGGCTGGTCCTGCTCAGCGTTCTGCTGGGGGACGTCTTCCGAGCGTTCAACCCATGGCGGGCGCTGGGTCGCCTCGTTTCCGGGGGCTTCCGGCTGATCGCCGGACAATCTGCGCCTGCCCCCCTCAGGTACCCCGATTGGCTCGGCCGCTGGCCGGCCGTGATCGGCGTGCTGCTCTTCGTCTGGCTCGAGCTGATCGCCGGCGGTGGCGCCTCACCCACCCCACACGAC
>DATDKQ010000003.1:0-28112 GCA_036519915.1 Solirubrobacterales bacterium
TGCACTTCGTCGCCGCATTCGGTCCGCATGCCCCCTGGACGGTGGCCGAGGAGTCGACAGCGGTGGTGGCCCCGTTGTAGCCGGTGAAGTCGGCGTGGAAGAGCGGCGGGGGCGGCACGCAGAGGTTCCGGCTCGCGATCAGCAGGCCCGGAGCGGAGGGGAAGGTGAGCGCGAAATGAGCGATCGGGATGTCGGGAAGGCCATCGAAGACGACCACCTTGTCGAGGCCCAGCGAGCCCCGCAGCAATAGGTGGAGCTGGCCCTGGAGATCGAGGCCGATATCGGGGGTGCCTCCCGTCTCCACGAAGACGACATTCCCGGCGAGCGGCTGGCTGAGCAGAGGGGAGGCCGCGACCACCGATCCAATCACCGAGTTCGGGGGGCAGTTGCTCGTCTCGAAGTCGGCGGCTGAGCAGCGGTTGCCGAGCAGGGCAACGTCGGGGTTGAGGTCCGGAGGGATGACGACCCGAGCCTTCACCAAACCTGCCTCGTCGAGATCCTGGTCGATCGACGTCGTCACGCTGGTCTTCATCGAGGTGTTGGCCCCTCCGACGATGGCACTGAAGGACGGGGAGAAGTCCTCGTTCTCGCAGCCGGTCGGTGTGTAGGACGCCTCGCCTGTTACTGCCGTCGCGGGAGCCGCGTAGGAATGAGCCGTGAACTGAGTCGTGGCAGGACTGCACGAGGTGGGATTTCGGGCGAACGGGGGTTTGGGGGGATCCCCGAACAACGTCACGTCCATTGACGTGATGTCGATGGGGATCAGGCCCGCGGCCGTGTTCGGGATGTCGTCGATGACCGTGTCGAGGCCGAAATCGCTTCTGAGCTCGACCGATGATTGGAGTTTTATGTCTCCGAGGGTGACGAGGCCACCGGTTGGGCTGAGCAGGATGCCGAACCGAGCTGGCTCTCCGGGGTTGGGAACGAGGTTGAAGAGCTTGCCATTGACAGCCAGGGGCAAGAGCCCAAGTGCTGCCACGTTGGAGACGACGCTGCCGACCTGGGTATTCGCCGCGCAGCCCGCCCCCATGAAGTCCGCAACGGTGCACTGTGGGGTAACCGTCGGATTCCCGATCTGACCTGGCGGAAGGCCGATGCGGATGTCGTGAACGTCTGTGCTTGGGTCGGTGAACCCAACGTGAATATGGAAGTCGGCTTGGTCGCCGGCTTGCTTGTTACTGGACGGCTGGGCATCAAGCGCCGTGAATCCAAGGGTTGCCTGCGCGGACGCTGGCACGACGAGCAGCGCGGCGGCTGCGGCCAGCGTGCCAATCAGGCGTCTGCGAGCGCGCCCAATGCCTCCGCTGGTTTGTCCCCTTGGCCTCATGCCCGCCTCCAAGCGTGGGCTCGTACCCGGGCGGAATATAAGCAGGTCAGCGATTTTGGGGATGCGGCTTGTCTTCAGCCGTGGGCTCGACCGGGTCGGGCCAACTCATTTCCTGCGGCGCCTCGCGCATTCGGATCACCTTCGCCGGCACGCCTCCGACCACCGCGTTCGCGAGGACGTTCCGGGTGACCACGGAGTTGGTGCCGACGATTGCGTTGTCCCCGACCTGCACGCCCCGCAGGATGCAGGCGCCGTAGCCGACCCAGACGTTGGAGCCGACCACGCACTCGCGCGTATAGATGCCCTGCACCCTGATCGGGCGCTCGACCTCGACCACCCCGTGGTCGAAGTCGATGAACATCGCCCGGTCGGCGATCACGCACTGCTCGCCGATCCGCACGCGCTTGTAGGCCGAGATCGTGCACTCCTGTCCCATGACGGTCTTCGGGCCGATCTCGACGACACCCTCGTGGCAGCGGATCTTGGTGCCGTCCCCGATCCAGGAGAAGCGCCCGAAGCGGATCTCGGCGCCCTTGGCGATCTGAAGCTGCAGCCCCCTGCCGAAGAAGACGGGTCCGTCTGTCTGCCAGCGCCAGCCCGCCGGGGTCAGGAACCGCCGCCACAAATATCGCCAGAGCAGGCGGCCGTAACGCCAGTTGAGCATCCCGTTGCGGCGATAGAAGCGGAGTGCGCGCACGGGCGGGGAGTCTAGGTTCGCCCGGACCTAGACTGCCGCGAGTGGCGCAGAAGACCGAGCAGAGCCTCGCGGAGCGCCTGATCGCCGGCGACAAGCGGGCGCTCGCGCGCGGCATCACCCTGATCGAGAATGACGATCCAGCCGGCTGGGAGCTGGTCCGCGAGGTCTTCCCGCGCACCGGACACGCGCGTATCGTCGGCCTCACCGGGCCGCCCGGGGTGGGGAAGAGCACGCTGATCGGCGCTCTCATCGCCGAGATGCGAAATGCCGACCGCGAGGTCGCCGTCCTCTCGATCGACCCCTCGAGCCCGTTCACCCGCGGTGCCCTGCTCGGCGACCGGATCCGCCTCTCGGATCACTTCCTGGACGCCGGCGTCTTCATCCGCTCCATGGCGAGCCGCGGTGCCCTCGGCGGCCTCTCGGAGGCGACGCTGCAGGCGGCTCTGCTCATGGACGCCTCGGGCAAGGACGACGTCTTCATCGAGACCGTCGGCGTCGGCCAGGCCGAGATCGACATCGTCGACCACGGCGACACGATCGTGCTGGTGCTGATGCCCGGGTCCGGCGACTCGATCCAGGCGCTGAAGGCGGGCGTGATGGAGATCCCGGACATCATCGTCGTCAACAAGTCCGACCACCCGATGACCGACACGATGATCCGCGAGATCCGCGGCGTGCTCTCGCTCGGCCCCTCGACCTCCTGGCGGGTGCCGATCGTGAAGACGGAAGCGGCCAAGGGGGAGGGGGTGGCGCAGCTCGCGGAGAAGATCTCCGAGCACCGCGAGCACATCGAGGCGGAGGGGACGCTCGACGAGCGCCGAGCGAGGAACCTCCGCAACGAGGTGCTGGAGCTGGCGGCGTCGCGGATGCGGCGGCGCCTCGAGGCTGCGGTGGCGGACGACACCTCGATCCGCGAGCTGCTCGACCGGGTCGTCAAGCGCGAGCTCGATCCAGCGAGCGCCGCCAAGGAGCTCCTCGAGCGCGAGGATGGCTGAGACCCGGACGAGCCTCGCCGAGGCCATCGAGTGGCTCGAGATGCCCATCGACGGACTCGGCAGCAGGTCTCTCGGGCGGGTCGCCGGCATTCACCTGGACGCCGAGGACGGCGAGCCCCGCTGGGTCCTGATCCGCCTCGGCCCGCTCGCCGGCTGCACCGCGATCCCGATCGAGCACGTCGCCGAGGCCGCGGAGCGGCTCTGGACCGGCTACGAGCGCGACTGGATCAACAAGGCCCCACGGTTCAAGCCGGACGAGTCGCTGAGCGCCGCGCAGGAGGTCGAGCTCGCCGCCCACTGGGGCATCGCCGGGGAGCGGGGGAGGGCGGCCGAGGTTGCCGACCGGGACGCCGACGAGATCAGCGCGGTCCCGGCGGAGGTCCCGGACTAGCTCAGCACCCCAGCTGCCGGGCGATCACCATCTGCTGCACCTCGTCGGTGCCCTCACCGATGGTGAGGATCTTGGCGTCGCGGTAGAAGCGGCAGACCGGGTACTCCTCGATGTAGCCGTAGCCGCCGTGGATCTGCACGGCCTCCTCGGTGGCACGAACCGCGAGCCGGCCGGTGATCAGCTTGGCCTGGGCCGCGGTCAGGGTGAACGGCTTCCCTTCGTCCTTGAGCACGGCCGCGCGGTAGACGAGCAGGCGCGCCGCCTCTATCTGGGCCGAGACGTCCGCGATCTTGGCCTGGATCGCCTGGAAGTGCGAGATCGGCTGGCCGAACGCACGGCGCTCCTTCGCGTACGAGATCGCCTCGTCGAGCGCGCCCTGCGCGAGGCCCACGCCCATCGCCGCGACCCCGATCCGGCCGCCGTCGAGAATCTGAAGGAACTGCTTGAAGCCGTCGCCGCGGCGACCGAGCAGGTTGCCGTCCGGGACACGGCAGTCGTCGAAGCTGAGCGGCCTCGTGTCCGAGGCGTTCCAGCCCATCTTCCGGTAGGGCTCACCGGCCTCATACCCCGGGGTCCCGTTCGGGACGATGATGTTCGAGATCTCCTTGGTCCCGTTGCTCTGGCCGGTGACCGCCGTGATCGTCACGCAGCCCGAGATCTCGGTCCCGGAGTTGGTGATGAACTGCTTGGCTCCGTTCACCACCCACTCGCCGCCCTCCAGGGTCGCCCGGGTATGGGTGTTACCGGCATCGGAGCCCGCCTCCGGCTCGGTCAGGCCGAACGCCGCCAGCTTCTGCCCGCTGCAGAGCTGCGGCAGCCAGTCGGCCTTCTGCTCGTCGCTGCCCCAGAGGTGGATCGGCATCGTCCCGAGCGACGTATGGGCGGCCATCGTGATCGCGACCGAGGAGTCGACGCGCGTGAGCTCCTCGACCGCCAGCGCGTAGGTCAACGTGTCGGCGCCGCCCCCGCCGTACTCCTCGGGGAAGGGGATGCCCATCAGCCCGAGCTCGCCCATCTTCGCGACCAGCTCGTAGGGGAAGGACTTCGTCCGGTCGAGCTCCTCGGCAACCGGCGCGACCTCCTGACGCGCGAAGTCGCGGACAGTGTCGCGCAGCAGCCGCTGCTCGTCGGTCAGCTCGAAGTCCACGGGGCGGGGAGTCTAGGAAGCCGGGCTACGCCGCCGCTTTGAGCGACTTCTGGGCCGCCTTCATCCCGGGACCCTCGATCGCGCGGGCGTCGCGCACATCCAGCTTCTTGCCGCACTTGGTGCAGATGCGCCGGTCGTCGATCTCGCCGCCGCACTCGCCCTTGTGGACCACGATCGACGGGCGCCCCTCGGGCTGCTGCTCGTACTTGTCGCCCCACCGCATCAGGCCGATCATCACCGGCCAGAGGTCGAGCCCCTTCTCGGTGAGGAAATACTCGTAGCGCTCGGGGCGCTCGCTGTAGGGGCGGCGCTCCAGGATGCCCTCGTCCACCATCCGCTGCAGCCGGGAGGTGAGGACGTTCCGGGCCACGCCGAGCGAGCGCTGCATCTCAGAGAACTTGCGACGGCCGTGGAAGATCTCCCGCACGACGAGCAGCGTCCAGCGCTCACCGACCAGCTCGAGGCTGCGCGCGATAGAGCAGATCTGTCCGTCGTACTCGTTGCCCAGCACGAGTGTGATCTTCGCACACTCGGTTGCATCACGCAACTCACGCTGGTAGGGTCGCGGCTAGTGGTTGCGTGAAGCAACCAACCCAGCAAGGAGTCCGACAATGAGAGCACTCCGATTCGAATTCCATCCCGAGCAGGTCCGGATCAGCTCCGAGGAGATCCTCGCCGACCTCCGCTATCCGGCCCGAGAGAGTCGCGACGACGGCGGGCGCAAGCGCGCCCGTCGCCGCCGGAGATGAGAGGGTGCTCCGAGTGCAGCGAGGAGCAACCCGTTTGATGGCGAAGCCGGCCATCGACACCGTCCGGACACGGACGATCACCTGGCAGGACCCGGTGGCCACCGCCGCAGTCGGGGCCGAGATGTCCGGCCTCGGCTACGTCCGTGCCGTGCAGTCGGGCGAGCTGCCGCCGCCGCCGATCGCGGTGGTGATGAACTTCCGGATCGACGAACTCGATGAAGGTAGGGCCGTCTTCATCGGCGAGCCCGGTGAGGAGCACTACAACCCGATCGGGGTCGTGCATGGCGGCTATGCCTCGACGCTCCTCGACTCGGCCCTCGGCTGCGCCGTCCACACCACGCTTCCGGCCGGGGTCGGCTACACGAGCCAGACGCTCGAGGTGAAGTACCTGCGGCCGATGACCCGTGACACCGGCGCCGTCCGCGCCGAGGCTGAGGTGGTCCACCGCGGCCGCAGGACCGCCACCTCCGAGGCCCGGCTCACCTCCGCGGCGACGGGCAAGCTGCTCGCCACCGGCACCAGCACGTGCCTCGTCCTCGAGGGGTAGCTACGTTTCATGGCAGTGCCGGGCACGGACGCCAAGGACGCGGTGGTCGCCTCCTATGAGGCACTCAACGAGCACGACATCGACGCCGCGATGGAGGCCCTCGCCGAGGACGCGGAGTGGCACGAGAGCGAGGTCCTACCCGACACGGACGTCTACCGAGGGCGAGAGGCGATTCGGGCCTTCCTCACAGACTTCCTCGACTCCTGGGAGCGATTCCACCAGACCATCGAGGAGGTCCGGCAGGAGGGTGACCGGGTCCTGGTGATGATCCACCTGGAAGCGACGGGCCGTGGCTCGGCCGCGGACGTCGACGCCCGCTACGCGCATCTATGGACGGTCTCCGATAACCGCGGAGCGCGCGTCGATGCCTTCTACGACCGGGACGAGGCCCTGGCCGCGCTCAACCCGTAGGCCCCGGTCAGGATGACCGCCACCCAGAACACCGCGTAGAGAGTCGTGGATAACGGGCGGTCGCCGAGGTCCGGGATGTGCAGGTTCAGGGCGAGCAGCACGAGCAGCCCGAGCAGCGTGTAGGCGACGGCGGCCCCGCGGAAGATGAACGGATCGTCGTCGCGGGCGGCGATCAGAGCCGCCAAACCGATCCCGAAGAGGAACGAGCCGATCGCGCGCGAGGTGAGCGGGCTGAGCGCCCAGGGCCAGACGTCGTCGGCGGCTCCGGGCGCGATCAGGAGCAGGGCGCCGGCCACGACCATCGCCGCGCCTTCGAGGATGAGCACCCGGCGCAACGCCTTCGGCAGCGGTCGGGCGCCACGCGTGTCCTCGCCGCGCGTACCCAGCTGGTCAACGAGCGCCAGGGTGAGCAGCACCGGGACCAGGGCATAGGCGCAGACCCAGAAGACGCCGAACAGGCTGTCGAGATCGAAGCGGTCGATGTGGATCAGGGTGATGACGAGCAGGAGCACGGCGATCACAGCGACCGGATAGACGGCAGGGCGTGCCTCGGCCCAGCTCCGCGAACGCGCCGCCGTCAGGATGAGCACGAACGCGGCCCAGTAGAAGGCGCCGAGGGTGGCGGCTGTGAGCGGCGGGGCGATCGTCCAGGCCCACCAGGCATCCGTTCGGGTGGCGCCGAAGATGAGCAGGGCGCCGGCGATCAGGGCGAGCCCCGCGAAGACCTCGAGGATCAGCCTCAGGCGTGGGGTCACCGGCCGCATACGGGAGATCCTACGATCGGAGCCGTGAGCGCGAACGGCAGGGTCCACACGGTCCGTCTCGGCCGGATGGTCGAGGACGGCGTCGCGCCCAGCATCTTCGGGCTGATCGAGCGCGGCATCGCGCGAGAGCCAGCGCTCGCTGCGGAGATGCGCGGCCGGGTCGTCTTCCGCTTCGCCGAGGACTTCTCACCCCTGCGGATCACCTTCAAGGCGCGAAGCGTGGTGGTCGAGGATGGCGACTCGCGCAAGCCGGACCTGGTGATCGAGGGCAGCCTGCCCGACATCGTCCACTTCGCCACGGTGCCGACCCTGCGCGGCCGCCTGCACGGCGTCCCGGACCCGCGCCAGCCTCGCGGCCGCAAGGCGCTGAGGCGGCTGGCCGACGGCCGGGTGAGGATCGAGGGGAACCGGGTGCTCGGGCGGCGGCTGCTGCGTTTGCTGGCGGTCTAGCTCAATGGCGGGAACTACCGGGCCGAGAGGGAGCGCGCAAGGTCGATCAGCAGCCTGACGCCATACCCCGTCGGGCCCTTGCCGACGTACTCGCGCCCGACATCCCAGGCGGTGCCGGCGATGTCGAGGTGGACCCACGGCTTGCCGTCGACGAACTCCTCGAGGAACGAACCGGCGTAGATCGTGGATGCCTTCCGCTTCGACGAAGCGTTGGTGAGGTCCGCGACGGTGCCCTTGGTGAGCTCCTTGTACTCAGGGTGGAGGGGGAGACGCCAGGCGAGCTCCCCGGTTCGGGTGGCGGCCTCCTCGACCTCGGTGGCGAAGGCGTCGTCGTTCGAGATCAGCCCCGCGTAGGTCGAGCCGAGAGCGACCACGACGGCGCCGGTTAGGGTGGCCAGGTCGACGATTCGGTCGGCGCCGAGCTCGACGGCGTAGGCGAGCGCGTCCGCCAGGATCAGGCGGCCCTCGGCGTCGGTGTTATTGACCTCGACCGTCTTCCCGTTCAGCTGGGTGATGATGTCGCCGGGCTTGACGGCGGTGCCGCTCGGCATGTTCTCCGTCGAGGGGATCACGGCCAGGACGTCGATCGGCAGCTTGAGCTTGGCGAGCGCCGAGACCGTCTCGAGCACCGCGGCCGCGCCGGACATGTCCATCTTCATCTCCTGCATCCCGGCGGACGGCTTGATCGAGATTCCGCCCGAGTCGAAGGTGACGCCCTTGCCGACCAGGCCGAGGGTCTCGTCCCCACCCCCCTGGTACCGCAGGACGATCAGCTGCGGCTCCTCGGCGGTTCCCTGGGAGACGGCGACCAGCCCGCCCATTCCCTTCTTGTTGATCTGCTCCCGGCCGAGCACGTCGAAGGTGACGGAGTCGTGCTCCTCGGCGATCGCGTTCGCGCGGCCCGCCAGGTAGCTCGGTGTGACGACGTTGGAGGGCAGATCCTGGAGCTCTCGGGCGAAGTTCTCCGCCTCGGCGCCGATGCGGGCGGCCTCGACTGCCTCGGCCAATCCGCCGTCGCCGACCAGCGTGACCTCCTCGAGTCCCTTCGGATCCTCGTCCTCGTCGTCCCCCTTGCTCTTGAAGCGGTCGAAGCGGTAGGAGGCGAGGATCGCCCCCTCGACCATGGCGGTGGCTGCCGCCGGGTCGTCGCCGTCGGGTCCTTTCAGGGCCAGCGTGGAGGCGTCCATGGAGGCCGCAGTCCGCGCTGCGATCGCCGCGGCGACCCGGGCGCGCTCCGGTGTGAATTCATCCCGAGCGCCGAGGCCGACGACGAGCGCCCGTCTCGGGGTTCCGGGATGCACCAGGGTCGCCTTCTTGTAGGAAGCCTTGACGTCCTCGGACCCTGGGGCGCCCGCGAGCGGCTCGGGGAGGTCATCGCCATCGAAGACGAGTACCCCGACGAAGTCGGACTCGACCTCGGAGAGCGGCTTGTCAGCGACCTCGACTCGCAACGGGCGCCAGATTACAGACGGTCACTAACCTTCGATCCCCGAACTTTCGGCGGCCACAAACACCGCCGCCGCATAAACCGCCGGAGGCGCTGGGCCCCGGCGCAGACGAAAGGCGCAGATGTCGAAGACGGTCATCCTCTCTACCGCCAGGACCCCCTTTGGGAAGATGGGCGGCGGGCTCTCGTCCCTCGATGCCACCGACCTAGGCGGCACCGCGATCTCCGAGGCGCTCGACCGCGCCGAGGTGAAGGCCGACGACGTCCAGGGTGTCGTCTACGGCCAGGTGCTGCAGGCCGGCCAGGGGCAGATTCCCTCCCGCCAGGCCCAGATCAAGGCCGGCATCCCGCGCGAGGTTCCCTCGGAGACGATCAACAAGGTCTGCGCCTCCGGCATGCGGACGATCGGCATCGCCGACCAGGCTGTTCGCGCAGGCGACCTCGACATCGCGGTCACGGGCGGCATGGAGTCGATGAGCCAGGCGCCCTATCTGCTCCCGGGCGCCCGCTTCGGCTTCCGGATGGGCGACGTGCAGGCGGTCGACTCGATGACCCACGACGGCCTCACCAACCCGTTCACCGAGAAGCAGATGATCAACGAGGCCAGCGACGTCTCCAACGAGCTCGAGATCACCCGCGCCGACATGGACCGCTTCGCCGAGCGCTCCCACCAGCTCGCCCACAAGGCGACCGAGGAGGGCAGGCTCGCGGAGGAGATCGTCACGGTGACGGTCAAGTCGCGGAAAGGCGAGAACGAGGTCGCCGCCGACGAGGCGATCCGCCCTGACACCACCCTCGAGGTCCTCTCCAAGCTGAAGGCCGTGGGCGGCGACGACGCCACCCACACCGCCGGCAATTCGCCCGGTGTGAACGACGGGGCGGGCGCCGTCGTGGTCGCCTCGGAGGAGTGGGCCAAGCAGAACGGCAAGAGCCCGATCGCCACGGTGCTCAGCTACGGCCAGGTCGCGGACGACTTCCCCTACCTCGCCAAGACCCCGGCGAGGGCCGCCATGCAGGCCCTGGAGAAGATCGGCAAGCAGCCGGGCGACGTCGACCTCTGGGAGATCAACGAGGCATTCGCCTCGGTGGCGATCAACTCGATGCGCATGCTCGAGATCGACGAGGGCAAGGTCAACGTGAACGGCGGAGCGATCGCGCTCGGCCACCCGATCGGGGCCTCGGGCGCCCGCATCGTCGGCGCGCTGGTGCACGAGCTGAAGCGGCGCGGCGGCGGCCTTGGCTGCGCGGCGATCTGCTCGGGCGGCGGGCAAGGCGACGCGATCGTCGTGGAGGTAAATGGAGGCTGACGGAGGTAGCGGGAAGGGCGCTGCCTTCTTCGATCTCGACAAGACCCTGATGGCGGGGTCAAGCGGGATGGTCTTCGCGCGGGTGGCGAACCGAAAGGGCTACGTCCCCCGCGGCCAGCTCGCCAGGTGGGGCTTCGACCACCTGCGCTACCGATTGCGCGGGTCCTCGGACGAGCAGACGAATGCGGTGCTCGAGGTCGCGAAGCAGGTCTTTGCCGAGATCCCCGAGCGCGACATCGAGCGGATGGCGCCGGAGGTCCTGGCCGGGATCCTCCCCCGCATCTATCCACAGATGCTCGACGAGATCCACCGCCACCAGGACGAGGGCCGCGCCACCTTCATCGTCAGCGCCGCCGGCAACGACCTGGTGAAGACCCTGGCGGCGGTGCTCGGCATGGAAGGGGGGATCGGCACCCGCTGGGCGGTTGGTTCGGACGGCAGGTACACCGGGGAGATGGACGGGCCGTTCGTCTACGGCAAGGGCAAGGTCGAGGCGATGCGCCGATTCGCGAAGAAGCACGACATCGACCTCGCTGAGTCCTGGGCGTACTCCGACTCGGTTAGCGACCTGCCGATGCTGCGCTCGGTGGGGCACGCGGTCGTCGTCAACCCGGACGGGCCCCTGCTCGAGATCGCCCGGCAGGAGGGATGGCAGGTGATGCGCTTCGAGAAGATCGGGCGCAAGCTCGCGATCGCAGGCGCCACGGCCCTCGCGGCCGCAGCTGGCGGCGCCGGCGCGCTTGCCTCGAGACGCCGGAACAGCCGCGGCCTGCGCCACACGCGGAGCCCTCTGCGCCGCTGACTGGCCAATTTGGCCAGAACCTGTCCGACACCAAGTTTTGAGGGTTCGATCGAGCCCCGGATCGTGAGAAGCTCTGGAAGTACTCGACTCACGGACGCCCGCTTGGCGGACGAAGGGCCGGGGCTTGGAAAAAACAAGGTGCCTTGCGGGCGTGTGATCCGGGACTGCCGGGCACGTGTCAGGAGAAACGCTTTTGGAGCGAATGACGGTGTCCGAGGCCGATCGGTCCCCAGCGGATACCGGGAACGCCGCCACTCGCTCCGAGCCTCCGGCGAATGCGCCACGGAGCCGCGGGGTGACGCTCACCCGCGTGAACGCGGCTGAGGAGCACGCTCGCGAGGCGGCCAGGCGCGACGAGCTGGCAAAGGGGCGGGACACCAATGCGGCGGAGCGAGACCGTGCCGCTGAGACGCGGGATCACGAGATCGCGGGGGTGGAGGCGTCGGTCTCTCCCGATGGGCCCGTCACCGAGGGGCTGCGGCGTCAGCTGCAGGCCCTGCTCGCCGAGGCCGCGGCGGATCGGGCGGCGGCGGCGAGTGACCGGCGGCTCGCTTCACAGGACCGCGCGCGTTCCGCCGAGGAGCGGGCCTCCGCTCTGGCGGCCCTCCGCGTAGCCCATTTCGATGACCTGACCGGCGCCCACCGGCGAGGGTTCGGCGAGGACCTGTTTCGCGCTGAGATTCACCGCGCCCGCCGGTCCGGCGCACCGCTCGCGTTCGTGATCGTCGACGTGGACCGGCTCAAGGACGTCAACGACAGGCAGGGCCATCTCGCAGGGGACGCCCTCCTGCGGGACCTTGTCGGAGCGATCCGCGCGCACGTCCGCCCTTACGAGCCAATCGTCCGGCTCGGCGGCGACGAATTTGCCTTCACGATCGCCGGCGTCGATAGGACCGGAGCCGACGAGCGCTGTGCCTCCATCTGCGCCGACCTCGCGAGACGGCCGAGCCAGGGCAGAATCACGGTCGGGATTTCCGAGCTGTGCGACGCGGACGACTTCGTGGACCTCTCGCGGCGAGCGGATTCGGCGCTGATCGCCGCCCGGCTCGAGCAGCGTTCACGCTCGGGCTGACCCTCGATCTAGACTCTCGAGCGATGGCTGTAGAGCCCGACGCGCGGCGGCGCGCACACGAGTGGCTGTCCGAGGTCTACTCCAGGCTCGAGGAGCGCGAGGCGCTCTTCGAGACGATCTCCGGGCAGGAGATCAGGCCGCTCTACACCGAGGATGACCGCGAGGGGTCGGATCCGGAACGCGACCTCGGCTACCCCGGCGAGTTCCCCTACACCCGGGGCGTCTACCCCTCGATGTACCGGGGGCGGCTCTGGACGATGCGGCAGTTCGCGGGTTTTGGCACCTCCGAGGAGACCAACGAACGCTTCCACTACCTGCTCGATCACGGCCAGACGGGGCTCTCGACCGCCTTCGACATGCCCACCCTGATGGGCCTCGACTCGGACGCCCATCGCTCGCTCGGCGAGGTCGGGGTGGAGGGCGTGGCGATCGACACCCTGGACGACATGGAGACGCTGTTCGCCGGGATCGACCTCGCGAAGGTCACGACGTCGATGACGATCAACGCTCCTGCGGCGATCCTGCTCGCGTTCTACGTCGCGACGGCCGAGGAGCAGGGGATTGGGCCAGAGAGGCTCGGCGGCACGATCCAGACCGACATCCTCAAGGAGTACATCGCCCAGAAGGAGTGGTGCTTCCCGATCGAGCCGGCGATGCGCCTCGTCGGGGACATGATCGAGTGGTGCACCGAGCACATGCCGCGCTGGCACCCGATCTCGATCTCCGGGTACCACATCCGCGAGGCCGGATCGACCGCCCAGCAGGAGCTCGCCTTCACTCTCAAGGATGGCTTCACATACGTCGAGCAGGCGATCGAGCGCGGCCTCGACGTCGACACGTTCGCGCCGCGGCTCTCCTTCTTCTTCAACGCCCACATCGACTTCTTCGAGGAGATCGCCAAGTACCGCGCCGCGCGCCGGATCTGGGCCAGGGAGATGCGGGACACCTACGGGGCCAAGCGCGAGGAGTCCTGGCGGATGCGGTTCCACACCCAGACCGCCGGCGTTTCGCTGACCGCGCAGCAGCCGCAGGTGAACATCGTCCGCACGGCGATCGAGGCGCTCGCGGGCGTTCTCGGCGGCACTCAGTCCCTGCACACCAACTCCTACGACGAGGCGCTCGCCCTGCCGACCGAGGAGGCGGTGCGGCTCGCCCTGCGGACCCAGCAGGTGATCGCCCACGAGACCGGCGTCACCAACACCATTGATCCCCTCGGCGGCTCCTACTTCGTCGAGACGCTCACCGACGAGATGGAGCGCGCCGCCTACGAGTACTTCGCCCGGATCGACGAGCTCGGCGGCATGGTGGAGGCGATCAAGCAGAACTTCCCCCAGCGGGAGATCGCGGACGCCTCCTTCCGCTATCAGCAGGAGGTCGACTCCAGGCAGCGAGTCGTCGTCGGCGTCAACGAGTACGTGCAGAAGGACGACGAGGAGATCCCGATCCTCCGTATCGATCCCGAGCTCGAGCGCAAGCAGCGTGGAAGAGTGGAGGCGACCAAGACGCGCCGCGACTCGGCCGAGGTGGAGCGGGCGCTCGGCGAGCTGCGCTCGGCCGCCGCCACCGACGCCAACCTGATGCCTCCGATCCTCGCCTGCGCCCGCGCCCGGGTCTCCGAGGGCGAGATGGTCGAGGCCCTCCAGCAGGTCTTCGGCTCCTACACCGAGCTGCCGGTCTTTTAGGCCGCGCACCCATGTGAACGCGCCCGGTGGTATGAGTACCGGCGAGTGAGAGGTAAGCCGGGAAGGATCGCGGGACTGGTCGCCTTGACGGTTGTGCTCGGCTGCGGCCTCGCTTACGCCGTTACCCAGGCTCCGCCGGGGGTGATCGGCCCCTCCACCGGCATTCAGCCTTCGGGACGTCATCTCGAGCCCGAGGGCAAGCTGACTCCGCTCGGCAACCTGCCGACTGGGGGAGCGCTGACAACCAACGGGCGCTTCCTCTGGGCCCTCTCCACGGGGCGCGGCCGGAACGACGTCCGCATTGTCCAGGTGGCAAAGATCCCCTGCGAGGGCAAGAAGAAGGGGAGTAAGGGGTCGGCGGCCGAGGCGAAGCAGACCGGCTCGAAGAAGTGCAACCGCCGCGCCGGGAAGAAGGTCGGCATGGTCGTGCAGACAATCCCGTTCCCGGGGCTGACCGGCGGGATCGCAATGTCGCGAGACGGCCGGACCGCCTACGTCTCCGGCGTCGCTGACTCCTCCCATCCCCCCGAGGAGGTGAACTCCAGCGTCCCGGGGCGTCAGGGCGATGTGATTCACATCCTCCATTACGACCCGAAAAGCGGGATCGCGACGAGGGCCGGGGTCATCCCGGTGCCCCCGCCGAGCAGCGCCCCTCCCTACCAGGACTTCCCACCGAATGCGGCTGCTCGGCTCTCGTGGCCGCGTGACATCGCCGTTAGCCCCAACGGGCGCACGCTGCTCGTCTCCCTCAATCTCGCGGACACAGCGGCTTTGATCGACACCGCGACAGGCAACGTCCGGTACGTGAGCGTCGGCCACTACCCCTACGGGGCCGGCATCACGAGCGACGGCAAATACGGCCTGGTGAGCAGCGAGACGGAGGGGACCGTGTCCGTGATCGACCTGGCGGCGGGCAAGATGGTGAAGAATCTCCAGGTTGCCCCGCCGCTCTCGCATCCCGAGAGCATCGCCGTCGATCCGAAGGCGCCGCTGGCCTTCGTCGGCAACGCGAACCAGGACACGATCACCGTGATCGACACCAAGTCGTTTTCGGTGGCGCGGACCCTCTCGGTCGAACGCCCGCAGGGCGTTGGGACCTCCCCCACGTACGTGAGCGTCACATCCGACGGCTGCGACCTGCTCTCGGCCGACTCCGGCGAGGACGCGGTCGCGGTCTTCGCTCTCTCCAAGAAGAAGCGCTGCGGGGAGGCGGGCAAGCCCCCGGGCAAGAAGAAGGGGAAGAAGGAACGCGAGTCCACCGCCCAGGTCGCCGCCAAGCACAAAGGGAAGGGCAAGAAGAAGTCGGGCGGCCGCAAGGCCAGGAAGTTCCAGCTCGTCGGGCGGATCCCGACGGGCTCGTATCCGACGGTTGCCGCCGCGACGCCGAAGCGCCACCAGCTCGTCTGGGTCTCGGCTCGCGGACTCGGCGTCGGGCCGAACCCGGACGGACCCAACCCCAACACCGGCGACGACACCTATCGGAATCAGTACCTGCCCTCAATCGTCTACGGCGCCTCGGGCGTGCTCACCTACCCGAGCGACCGGAAGATCCGCAAGCTGACCCCGATCAGCGATCGGCAGGTGGTGCCCGCCGATGCCCGGACCGCGCCCTCGGAGACACCGATCCGAGCCGGCGGTCCGATCAAGCACGTCTTCTACATCGTCCGCGAGAACCGGACCTACGACCAGGTGCTCGGTGACGATTCGCGCGGTGACGGCGATCCGGCTCTGACGCTATTCGGCAGCTCGATCACTCCGAACCTTCATGCGCTCGTGCAGCGCTTCCCACTGCTCGACCACGTCTATGCGAACTCGGAGGCGTCGATCGACGGTCACTACTGGACGGCCGCCGGCGCGGTCTCTGACTACGTGATCAAGAACTGGCACCAGAATTACGCCGGTCGTAACCGGCCCTACGACTTCGGCTCCTACGAGGTCAGTGCCCCGCCCAAGGGCTACATCTTCCAGCGAATGCTGGAGTCCGGCGTTTCCTTCTACAACTACGGCGAGGCGCTCGCCGGCCTCTCGCCGTTTCCCGACAAGGACCGGACCCCGGAGCAGACGGCCCAGAACGCGCAGCTGCTCAGCCCGACCGTCACCGACGTCCAGCTCAACGGCGGTTGCTACGACAGCGACATCTCGATCTTCGACACGCCCGCGATCGGCCCGAAGCTCGGGAACGTCTATGACTCGAGCCTGCCGCCGGGATCGCAGCCCGGCGACGCCTCCAGGTTCAACTGCTTCAACACCAGGTTCCAGGTCCAGCTGGCCGCGACCTCGGTTCCGACCTTCAACTATCTCTCACTGCCGCTCGACCACACCGAAGGCCTTTCCCCCGGCAAGCGCACGCCGGATGCCGACATCGCCGACAACGACTGGGCCCTCGGCCAGATCGTCGACGCGATCTCGCACTCATCGATCTGGAACAGCTCTCTGATCCTGGTCGTCGAGGACGACTCACAGAACGGCGCCGATCACGTGGACGCGCATCGCATCCCGGCACTGGCCATCAGCCCGTACACCCAGCAGGGCGCCGTGGTCCACGACCGCTATGACCAGCTCTCCTTCCTGCGGACGCTGGAGATCGTCTCGGGCCTGCCTTCGCTCAATCTGGGCGAGGCGCTTGCAGTACCGCTCTACAACGCCGTTACCCCGAACGCCGGCAATTCGGCCCCCTACGACGCGATCCTGCCGAGCGTCAACATGACCGCAGTCAACCCGGCCACGGCCGCGAATATCGCTGCGTCGAAGGGCCAGCCACTCGACGCGACGGACCAGGTGCCGCAACAGGTCCTCGACGGGATGCTGTGGCACTATCGACACGGCTTCGGATCCCAGCCCCCGCCGCCGGGACCGAATGCCTCATCGCAGGACAGCAAGCGCGTGGACGACGAGTCAATCGACGTCGACGAGCTCGCGCGGGAGATTCGCCGGGTCTCGAGAAATCCGTACGAGAAGTAGTCGGACTGCTAGGCCGCGCGCTGCGCGGACTCGACGATCACGACGACCTCGCCGGTCGTCTGGAGCTCGGAGCCTGCGAGGAACATCCGACCGACGCCGCGCCGGTGGGACTCCGCCCTCGCGAGGGCGCAGGCGTCGTCGTGGGCGAGACCCCTACCCAAGACCTTCTCCGCATGTGCTCGGTCTAGAAAAAGAACGTCGTACACCGCAAACCCTCCTGTCGCTGCGGTACCCCTATGCACTTCTCATTGTCGTATCGGTTTTCCTCGGTTGAAACCGTAGAAACTTCTTGTTCGATTACGGTTAACTCGCAGCGCGAGATACCGCTCTCACCGAATAGTGCCGACCGAGCCCGCCAGAAAAATCAGGATCGTCGTCGCCAAGCCCGGATTGGACGGGCACGACCGCGGCGCGAAGATCATCGCGCGCGCCCTGCGCGATGCGGGTATGGAGGTGATCTACACCGGCCTGCACCAGACGCCGGAGCAGATCGCCGAGACCGCGATCCAGGAGGACGCCGACGCGGTCGGTCTCTCGATCCTCTCCGGTGCACACATGACCCTGGTCCCGAGGGTGGTGGAGCTGCTCGCGGATCAGGGGGCGAGCGACGTCGTCGTCACCGTCGGCGGCACGATCCCCGCAGACGACATCCCCGAGCTCAAGAAGCTGGGGGTCGCGGAGGTGTTCACGCCCGGCGCGCCCACCGACGAAATCGTCGAGTTCGTCAGGCGCGCGGTCGCCGGGCGCGAAGAGGCCTCAGCCGCCGGCTAGTAGCCGTAGCCCCCGCTAGAGCCGCCGGAGCTGCTGCTGCCGCTCGAGGTGCTCGTGCTGTTCGAGCTGGAGGACACCTGTCCCGTGCTGGCCACCGTCCAGGTGAAGCTCGTGCCACCGAAGTTGTCGGTGAACCCGTTGCCGGTCACCTGTCCGGGGCTGTCCTGGACGAACGTGTACAGCGGCTTGCCGCCGAAGGTGACCTGGCTGTCGCCCTTCGACTTGACCATCCCGAGCTTGGCCTGCACGGCCTGGTCGCTCGAGGCCGGCTGGCCGCTCGACGGCGCCATGAGGGGGACCCAAATGGCGGTACACGAACCGGTGCATGCGACATTCATCCCGCTGTCCTGGTTGTTCGTGTAGAGCGCCATGCCCTTCGAATCCACCAGCACGGTCCCAACGCCGCTGATCGACTTCGTGGAAACGGTGTCGCTTCCGGTGGCCGTCGTATTGGCGGCCGCGGAAGCGCTGTTTGAGGAGTTGCTGCTGCCGCCGCACGCCGCCAGGCCGATGGCGACAAGCGCCATCGCGGCGATCGTGAACAGCGGAGCGCGTTTGCGATTCATCTTCAGTCCTTTGCTTTGTGTCGCCCCAATCTCGTCAGTAGTACGCAGTCGGCGTCGATGGAGATTGAGTGAGCAAGGACACGCAATCCCGAACGGCCGCCGCTCCGTACATTCCTGATGTGGACCCCTCCGACGAGGCACTTCTCGCCGGTTACGCGACAGGCGACCCCCGTACCGCCGCGACTTTCGTGCGGCGCTTCCAGGGGCGCGTGTACGGCCTCGCCCTGACGATCGTCCGTCAGCCGGCGATCGCGGAGGAGGTCGCACAGGAGACGTTCGTGAGGGTTTTCCGACATGCCGGCAATTACGACGCGCGCAAGGGACGGGTCTCGACCTGGCTGCTCTCGATCGCGCGCAACCTGGCGATCGACGTGACCCGGATGAAGCGACTGGACCCGGTGGACCCCGAGATCATCGCGGCGGAGCTCTCCCTGACCTCACATGAGCCCGCGGCGGACGAGATGGCCATACAGCCGGATGAGCGCGACCAGTTGCGCTCGGCGATCACCGAGCTGCCCGGCGATCAGCGGCGCGCCCTGGTGCTCGCCGCCTACATGGGTCGGACCGCCCGCGAGATCAGCGATCTCGACGACGTGCCGCTCGGCACTGTGAAGACCAGGATCCGCACGGCGATGATCAAGCTGCGCGACGAGCTCGAGGTGGGGGAGTGATGGATCCCCGGTGCGAGGAGATCCGCGAGTTGGCGCCGGACCTGGCGCTCGGCATCGTCGAGGGCGAGGAGCGCGGCCGCGCGCTCGAGCACCTCGCCGACTGCCCCGACTGCCGTCGCCGCGTCGACGAGCTCTCCGAGGTGGCGGACGAGCTGCTCCTGGTCGCCCCGCACCGCGAGCCCCCGCCGGGCTTCGAGTCCAAGGTGCTGGGCGAGGTGCTTCCCACGCCCCCCAAGCGCCGCCGTCGCCGGCGGTTCGCGCTGGTGTTCGCACCGGTTGCCAGCGCAGCCGCCGCGGCCGCGATCACGCTCGCGGTCGTCTCGGGCGACATCGAGACTGCCTCCCACTATCGCCAGACGCTCCAGCAGGCCAACGGCACGGAGTTCGAGGCGTACTCCCTCTACGGCGGCGGCGGACGCTTCGCCGGCACAGTCTTCAGCTACCAGGGACGCCCGAACTGGTTGGTGATCACGGTTGATCCGGCCCACCGCGCCGACCTGAGCAGCGCCCATCTGGTCATGAACGACGGCAGCCAGCGCCAGCTCAGCTGGTTCCACCTCGATTCCTCCGGAAGCTCCGGCGGGGGGATCCCGGTGGATCCCCACAACGTCTCGGTGCTGCGACTGCTTCCGGGTGCGGGTGGCCAGCCGCTCGTCGCCCACTTCACAAGCTAACGGCGGGTACGAAACCTCCTCGAGCGGGTATGCGACCGGCTGATTGACTGGTCAGTCAGCCAGTTGAAGTCGGTATCATCCCGCGCCGCCACCGTCCCCGTCCCGTGGAGGACCTGCCTTGAAGATCGCAGTGCTCGTCAAAGAGGTCCCGGACGCCGCCGTCACCAAGCGGATCGATCCGGAGACCAAGCGCCTGGACCGCTCAGGCGAGAAGAACCTCAACCCCTTCGACACCCACGCCCTCGAGGCCGCCATGCAGGTCAAGGAGGGTGGGGCGAACGTCGAGGAGATCGTGGCCGTGACGATGGGCCCGGAGAGCGCTGTCCGCGCTCTCCACAAGGCCGTCGCCCTCGGCGCCGATCGCTCCGTCCATCTCACCGATGAGGCCCTGACCGGCTCCGACGTCTGTGCCACGGGCTATGCCCTCGCCAAGGTGCTGGAGGCCGAGGGCCCCGACCTGGTGCTGCTTGGCCAGCAGTCCGATGACGGCGAGTGCTACACGATCGGCGCCGTCGTGGCCGACCACCTGAAGATGCCGTCGCTGACCCAGGTGATCAAGATGGACGTGGCCGACGGCAAGCTCACCTGTGAGCGCCAGGCCGAGTACGGCTACGACACCGTCGAGGTCGAGCTGCCGGCCGTGATCAGCGTCGGCGACGCGATCAACGAGCCGCGCTACCCGAGCCTGAAGGCGATCATGGGCGCGAAGAAGAAGCCGCTCGACACCAAGGCGATCGGCGACGTAGGCATCGAGGGTGATCGGGTGGGCGAGGGCGGCTCGCGCACCGCTGTCCTCGAGCTGAAGCCGCCTCCCCAGAAGCAGGCCGGCGAGATCATCGAGGACGAGGACACGAACGAGACGGTCGAGAAGATCGTCGCCTGGCTCGACGAAAGGAAGCTGATCTAGATGCCTGGGATTCTCGTTTACGCCCTCCACGACGACGAGGGCAACTTCAACAAGAACTCCCTCGGCGCCCTCTCCGAGGCGGCGAAGCTCGCCGGAGAGCTCGGCACCGAGGCAGCGGCTGTGGTGGTCGGCGATGTCGCCGACGACCCCGCCGCCGGCCTGGGCGCGTACGGCGTCACCAAGGTCTACCGCTGTAAGGAGGCACCTGAAGGCCTGGCGCAGCCGATCGTCGACGTGATGGCGAAGGTCATGGCGGACAACGATTTCTCGTATGCGCTCTTCGGCGGAGGCCTGCTCGGTTTCGAGATCGGAGCCGGCCTGACCGCACGGCTGAACGCGGGCGTGACGATGGAGGTGACCGCTGTCAATGTGGCGGACGGCAAGCTCGTCGCCGAGCGGCCGATCCTGCAGGACTCCCAGATCGCCGACGTCGGCTATGTCGATGAGCCCGGGATCATCATCGGACGGCTCAACGCCTTCGACGAGAATGAGACCGGCGGCACGGCCGAGGTCGAGGACGTCCAGGTCGAGCTCTCGGAGTGGTCGACCAAGGCGAGGATGGTGACTCGCGGCGAGCAGCGCGGCGCCGACGTCAACATCGAGGACGCCAACATCCTGGTCGGCGGCGGCCGGGGGCTGGGGAAGGCCGAGAACTTCGAGCTCGCCGAGCAACTGGCCGAGTCGATGGGTGGCGCCGTGGCGGCCACCCGCGCGGTGGTGGACGCGGGCTGGTACCCGTATGCCGCCCAGATCGGCCAGACCGGCAAGACGGTCGCGCCGGACCTCTACCTGGCGCTCGGGATCTCCGGCGCGATCCAGCACAAGGTGGGCATGCAGAACTCGGAGAACATCCTGGCCATCAACAAGGACCAGAACGCGCCGATCTTCGAGTTCTCCGACCTCGGTGTGGTGGGCGACCTGCACAAGATCGTCCCCAAGCTGACCGAGGCGATCAAGGCCAAGAAGGGGTCCTAGTGGCCGTCGAGCCGCTCGAGTACCCGCCGCCCGTCAAGCCGGCGGAGGAGTTCGTAACCGGGATCACCGATCCGGAGGAGGAGCGCATCGACGTCGGCGTCGCCATCGTCGGCGGCGGCCCAGCGGGCCTCGCCTGCGCGATCAAGCTGATGCAGCTGCTCGAGAACGAGCCGGAGCTCACCGAGAAGCTGGGCGAGGTCCCGGTGGTAGTGGTCGAAAAGGGCAAGACGCCCGGGGCGCACCTGCTCTCCGGCGCCAACATGAAGCCGTCGGCGATGCGGGAGCTGTTCCCGGACCTGGAGCCGTCGGAGTGGCCCGTCTTCCAGGAGGTCACCAAGGACGCGGTCTACTTCCTCACCTCCAAGATGGCGGTGCCGCTCAAGCCGATGCCGCCGAACTTCCGGAACCACGGCAACTACGTCACCTCGATCGCGAAGCTGGGCCGCTTTCTCGGTGAGAAGGCGGAGGAGGCGGGCGTCTACATCCTCAGCGAGACCTCGGCGGACAAGCTGCTGGTCGAGGACCGGATCGTCCGGGGCATCCGCTCCGGCGACAAGGGCCGAGGCAAGGACGGCGAGGAGCTCTCCAATTTCGAGCCCGGCTCCGACGTGGTCGCCAAGGCGACGGTCCTCGCGGAGGGGACCATCGGTCATCTGACCGGCGCGGCGCTCGAGTACTTCGACCTCGGCGGGCCCGACCCGCAGCGCTGGGAGCTCGGCGTGAAGGAGGTCTGGGAAGTGGAGAAGCCTCTGGACCGCGTCATCCACACGCTCGGCTGGCCGCTTCGCTGGCGGCCCAAGTACAAGGAGGCGGGCGGCAGCTTCATCTACCCGATGGGCGAGGACAAGGTCAGCATCGGCCTCGTCGTCGGGCTCGACACCAGTGACGCGACCTTCTCCACCCACGACGCTCTGCAGGAGCTCAAGACCCACAAGTTCGTCCGGAACATTCTCGAGGGAGGCAAGCGGGTGGCCTGGGGCGCGAAGACGATCCCCTCCGGCGGCTACTGGTCGATGCCGAAGCGGCTCTCCAGTCCCGGCATGGTGATCTGCGGCGACGCCGCGGGCATGGTCAACATCCCGACGCTGAAGGGAATCCACTACGCGATGCACGCCGGCATGTACGCGGCTGAGGCGATCGTCGAGTCGCTGAAGCAGGAGTCGGTCAACTTCGAGAACTACGAGCGCAAGGTCAAGGACTCGGTCATCGAGAAGGACCTCTGGCAGTCGCGCAACATGCGCCAGCCGCTGTCGAAGGGCCTGATCTTCGGCGGGGTCATGGGCAGCCTGATGGTCGCGACCAAGGGCGCCTTCCCCGGCGGGCACTGGAAGAACGAGCCCGACGCCGAGGTGCCGGTGGAGATCGAGGGGGCGGCGAAGAAGTACCCGAAGCCCGACAACAAGTACATCTTCGACAAGCTCAACTCCGTCTTCCTCTCGGGCAACGCCACCCGCGACGACGCGCCGAACCACATCCGGATCCAGGAACGCGTCCCACGCGAGCTCGCCCAGACCTGGGTCTCGATGTGCCCGGCGCAGGTCTACGAGATCCCAGACGAAGAGCTCGAGTCGGGCGCGGAGACCGTCGACGTCCACGTCACGCCGTCCAACTGCGTGCAGTGCGGCGCGATCACGGCCAAGGGCGGCCGCTTGACTCTCCCTGAGGGGGGAGACGGTCCGCTGTATCAGGAGACCTAGGGCGTAGAGCTGCCCGAGGCGTTGGCGGCCACGAAGGCCGCGACATCCTGGGCGTCCTTGCCGGTGACCAGGTTGCGCGGCATGTTCCCGCTGGGCCCGGTTCCCTGGCCCTTCGCATGGCGGCCGCCACCGGTTCTGATCGCGTGCAGTACGTCCGCCTCGTTGACCGCGATGTCGCCGAGGTTCGGGCCGATCTGACCGACGGTCCCGGCGGCATCGAACGTGTGACAGGAGCCGCAGTGCTGAATGAAGAGATCGCGGCCGTGGACCTCCGCCGAGGACAGCGGCTGCTTCGGGCTGGGCGCCTCGGGCGCTCCCGCTGTGGCCGTCTGCTGTGCGACGGTGTCAGAGCCGCTCCCTCCACACCCGGCGGCCAATGCGAGAGAGGCGAGCGCGGCGACCAGGCATGACGCGAGCCGGCGACCTCGGGACTCCATCACCCCTTGCGCGTACCCGGTCGAGGCTGATCTATGCTCGGCGGGATGCCCGAACGGCGCAGCCAGACACTCGAGCGGGAGCTCCTCGAGTTTGCACCGGACGCGGTCGTTGGGGTGGACGAGCACGGAGAGATCAAGCTCGTCAACTCCCTCACGGAGGCCGTCTTCGGCTACGGGAGGGGAGAGCTGATCGGTCAGTCGGTGGAGATGCTGGTCCCGAGCGGGCTTCGAACCGGGCACGTCTCGCACCGCGACCTCTACTTCGAGTCCCCCCGCACCAGGCCGATGGGCGCCGGATTCGATCTCTATGCCCGCCGCAAAGACGGCACCGAGTTCCCGTGCGAGATCTCCCTCTCCACCGTTGCGACCGACGCGGGGATGATGGCTCTGGCCGCTATCCGCGACATCACCGAACGCCGTCGCCACCGCGACGACCTGCGCCGAGCGGTGAAGAGGCTGCAGGCCGCGACCGAGGTTGCGATCGCCGTGGGGGGCGAGACCGATCTCGAGCGCGTGCTCGAAGCGATCGTGGAGCGCGGCCGGGCACTGGTCGAGGCCCGGGCGCTGATCATCCTGCTCCGGGAGGGTGACGAGCTCGTGGTCGCCGCGACCGCGGCGGTCGCCGGAGGGCTCGATCCAAAGGTCGGCCACCTCAAGTTCAAGGTCGAGGAGGCCTCGGAGGAGCTACTCCTGGGCACGTTCACCGGCGCGGATCTGGGGATGAAGGAGACTGGCCGCGCCCTGATCGCGCCGCTTCTTTTCCGCGGCCAGTCGCTCGGCCTGGTCGTCGCCCTCGATCACGTGGGCGACCCGGGCGAGTTCGACGACGAGCACCAGCGGATGCTGGAGGCGTTCGCCGCCAGCGCCGCCACCGGCGTCGCGACTGCGAGGTCGATGGCCGAGGAGCGCCTGCAGAACACGATCGACGCGGCCGAGCAGGAGCGTGGCCGCTGGGCCCGCGAGCTCCACGACGAGACGCTTCAGTCCCTGGCCGTGCTCCGCATGCGCCTGGCTTCCGCCCTTCGGGAGGAGTCACCGGACGACCTGCACGACACCGGCCAGGAGGCGGTCGAGCAGATCGATGATGAGATCGTCAAGCTGCGCCGGCTGATCACCGAGCTCCGCCCCGCGTCACTCGACACGATCGGGCTCGAGGCCGCGCTGTACGCCCTGGCGCAGCAGCATCAGCAGGCGGGTGAGATCCGGATCGCGTGCGACTTCGAGTTGGCCCGCGAGGGCGGCGAGCGGCCGGCGGCGCTGCTCGAGACGGCCGTGTACCGGCTCGTGCAGGAGGCGCTCAACAACGTCTCCAAGCACTCGATGGCGGAGCAGGCAGAGCTCAAGGTCCGAGAGCTCCGAGGCCATATCGAGGTCGAGGTCTCAGATGACGGGGTCGGCTTCGAGCCGAACCTGGTGCGGGAAGGGTTCGGGCTCGTCGGGATGCGGGAGCGGGCGGCGCTGCTCGGTGGAACGCTGAGTATCGATTCCACGCCGGGGTCCGGGACGAAGATTCAGGCGGAGATCCCGCTCAGCCCGCCGGCCGAGGACCCCTGAGTCGGGTCGCGGTCCTAGACGTCGATCAGGCCGCGGTCGATCGCGTAACGGACGAGCTCCGAGCGGGTCGTCATCGCGAGCTTCTGCTGGATGTGGGCGCGGTGCGACTCGACCGTGCGGACGCTCAGGTAGAGCTGCTCGGCGATCTCGTTGTTGGTGTGCCCGAGCGCGATCAGCCGCAGCACCTCCAGCTCGCGCTCTGAGAGGTCGTCGGGGGTCGCTGCGTCGGGCTCCGCCGCCAGGCGAGCGCCGAGCTCGGGCTGCAGGTACGTGCGCCCCTCGGCTGCCATCCGCACGGCCTTGACCAGCTCCTCGCTTGCGGCCTCCTTGAGGATGTAGCCCAGCACGCCGGCCTGGAGCGCCTCGCGCGCGAACGCGGTCTCGTCCTGCATGGTGAGCACGACGATCTCGGTGTCCGGTGACTGTTCCCGGATCGACGGGATCGCGGCCAGGCCGGAGCCGCCTGGCATGTTGATGTCTAGGATCAGGACCTTGGGACGATGGCCGCTGACGTAGCGGGCGGCCGAATCCGCGTCGCCGGCCTCGGCGACGACCTCGATGTCGGGCTCCCGCTCGAGCATCAGGCGCAGGGCGCTGCGGACGACCGCGTGGTCGTCAGCGAGGACAACGGAGATGCCCTCTCCCGTCTCCTGTCCCCCTGTGGAGGCCACGGCCGTACCTTAACCCCGCGCGAAGTCGATGGCGCCGGTTGGCGCGCGGCGCAACTCCCGGCCCGCGGCGAGGTTTCTCTGGCCGTGGGGATGGGACGACAGGGTTACAGCGGAGGGCCGGTGAGCAGGAGGGTCACCGGGGCGTTGCTCCTGGCGGCGCTGCTCTCGGTGGCGGTCGCCCTCGCCCCGGCCGGCGGCGAGGCGAAGCAGCTGAAGAAGGCCAAGCCGTCGCGGCCGAACATCGTCCTGATCATGGACGACGACCAGTCGGTCAACCTGCAGCAGTTCCTCACCAAGACGAACGCGGCGATCGCCGGCAAGGGCGTCACCTTCGACAACTCGTTCGTCAACTACTCGCTCTGCTGTCCCTCGCGATCGACCATGCTGACCGGGCAGTACGCGCACAACCACGGAGTGCGGGGCAATCAACTGCCCACGGGCGGCTACAGCAAGCTCGCGCCAACGCTCGGCAACTCGCTGCCCGTCTGGCTGCAGCGCTCGGGCTACTACACGGCCCACATCGGCAAGTTCCTGAACGGCTATGGGACCACCTCGCCCGACACCGAGGTGCCGCCGGGCTGGAACGAGTGGTACGGCTCGCTCGACAACCCCGACTCCTTCACCGGCGGGACGTACACGGCATACGGCTACACGCTGAACGAGAACGGCGCGATCGTCCACTACGGATCGACGCCGGACGCGGTCGATCCGCCCACGTACCAGACCGACGTCTACTCGCAGAAGGCGGCCGACTTCATTCGCCGCGTAGCGCCGAGCAGAAAGCCGTTCTACCTCTCCGTCGCTCCGCGGGACCCCCATGGTGAGGCTGCGTCGTGCAACTGCGCGGGTGACAACCCACGGGCCGCACCGCGCTACGAGGGGAAGCTCGCCGGGTTGGAGGCGCCGCGAGACCCGAGCTTCAACGAGGCCAACGTCTCCGACAAGCCCTCCAACATCAAGAACCTCCCATCGCTAACGCCCGCCCAAATCGCGAATGTCGACGCCCGCTACCGGGCCCGGGCCGAGGCGGTTCTAGGCGTCGACGATCTGGTCCAGAACGTCGTCAGCACTCTCAAGGCATCGGGTGAGCTCAAGAACACCGTGCTGATCTTCACCTCGGACAACGGGTTCTTCCACGGCGAGCATCGCGTCCCCCAGGGCAAGGTGCGGGTCTATGAGCCCTCGATCCGGGTCCCGCTGCTGATCCGGGCTCCCGGGATGCCGAAGGGGGTGCACCGCAGGCAGCCCGTCGGGAACGTCGATCTGGCCCCGACCATCCTCGACTTCGCCAACGCCAAGCCGGGCCGCAAGGAGGACGGCATGTCGCTGGCGCCGATCATGCAGGGGAAGCGCGACTTCCCGGGCCGCGCGATGGAGCTGGAGACGTTCTTCACACCGGACACGACCGAGGACCCCGAGGATCCCCCGCTCAACTACCAGGGCGTGCGCACGGACCGGTACCTGTACAACGTCTACGGCAGCGGAGAGCAGGAGCTCTACGACCTGCGCACCGACCCGTTCGAGCTGCAGAACCAGTCCGGCAACCCGGTCTATGCCCCGGCGCAGAGCGCGCTCCAGCGACTGCTTTCCTCAGAGGCCCGCTGCGCCGGTAAGACCTGCAGGTCGCGGCCGGCCGTGAAGCTGAAGGCCCGCTGCTCGAGTGCCAAGGTCGCCGGCAAGGGCAAGCCGCAGGAGGCGACCTTCTACCTGCGCGGCAAGAAGGTTCGGCGGGATGCGAAGCCGCCGATCCAGGTTCACCTTCCCAACGCGAGCTCAGGTGCAAAGTTGGAGGCGGTGGCGACCTCGCTCGACGGGCGGATCGTCACGCTGAGGCGGACCCTGCACTGCTGAGCTAGGAAACCGGCGCAGGCTCTCTGGCAAAGCCGGCGATCAGATCGGCGAGGCGCTCGGGCTGATCCTCGGAGACGAACGTGTAGGAGTCCTCGATCCGCTCCAGCCGCGCCCCGTTGATCGTGGCCGCGAGCCTCTCGGCGAAGGAGATCTTGAAGAAGCGGTCCTCCACCGCCCAGGCGAGGAGCGCGGGCCGGTCGAAGTGGCGCAGCTTCTCAGCGGCCTCCAGGGTGTAGCGAGGGTGGATCCCGCGCAGGACCCTGACCGTGTCGTGGCGGATCCCGGAATCCGACAGGTAGGGCTCGACCCACTCGCGGGTCGGTGCTCCGTCGAAGTCGTGCTTGATCAGCCGGCCATAGGCGTTGGGGAGGCGCCGCATCGGAGCGAAGCGCATGCCCTGCATCACGCCGCTGAGCAGGGGCGGCACCCTCGCCGCCCACTGCATCGGCCGGAACGCGGGCGGCAGGAAATTCTCGAACGCGTCGCAGTTGGTGAGCAGTAGGCGGCCGATCCGCTCTGGATGGTTGGCGGCCGTGATCTGCGAGATCGCTCCCCCGGTGTCGTTGGCGACGAGGACGACGTCCTCGAG
>DATDKQ010000004.1:0-17601 GCA_036519915.1 Solirubrobacterales bacterium
TGTTCATCGTCGAGGGAGACTCGGCCGGCGGCTCCGCGAAGCAGGGCCGCGACCGCAATACGCAGGCGGTCCTTCCCCTGCGCGGCAAGATCATCAACGTCGAGAAGAGCAGGATCGACAAGGTCCTCGCGAACAACGAGATCCAGGCGCTGATCACGGCGATCGGCACCGGCGTGCACGACGAGTTCAACCTCGAGGAGGCGCGCTACCACAAGGTGGTCCTGATGACCGACGCAGACGTCGATGGCGCGCACATCCGGACCCTGGTGCTCACCTTCCTCTACCGGCAGATGCCGGAGCTGATCGAGGCGGGCTACGTCTACATAGCCAAGCCGCCCCTCTACAAGGTCAAGGAGGGCCAGCGGGAGATCTGGATCGAGAGGGAGTCCGAGCTGGAGGAGCTGCTGCTCCGCGACAAGCTCGAGAACTTCACCGTGATGGACGCCGATGGCAAGCAGCGCAAGCTCAGCAAGCGGCGCTGGCAGGACCTGACGCGGCACTACAAGGCGTTCGAGGGCTGGCTCTCGACCCTGCGGGCCGAGTTCGGGCACGAGGTGATCGACTTCATCGCAGAGTCCCACCTGCTCGAGTCGCAGGCGAAGACGATGGCCGAGGCGGCGAAGGTGTTCAAGTCCAAGGATCCCGAGGACCGGCCCTACATCACCAACCTCGTCAAGCAGGACAAGGAGGCTCTGGTGGTGAAGGGCACGCACCGGCGAACCGGGCTCGCCCGGGAGCACCGGATGCGCAAGGAGCTCTTTGACGACAACGCCTACGCGGAGCTGATCGAGGCCCACGCGAAGCTCCGCGAGCTGGTCGGCGAGCCGCCCTTCGTCGTCTCTCTGGGCGAGAAGGAGGGCGAGGCGGACTCCTTCGCCGACCTCCGCCGGACGGTCCTCGAGCTCGCTCGCGAAGGAGTCCAGCTGCAGCGCTTCAAGGGCCTCGGCGAGATGAACCCGGAGCAGCTCCGCGAGACGACGATGGACCCGGCCAGCCGCACCCTGCAGCAGGTCGCGATCGACGACGCGGCGGCGCTCAACACCGAGCAGACGTTCTCGGACCTGATGGGGGACCAAGTCCAGCCCCGGAAGGACTTCATCGAGCGGCATGCACGGGACGTGAGGTTCCTGGATGTCTAGCCCCGCGCCACCCGATGACGGTGGCACCCTGGAGGCCCTGACCGGCAACATCGAGCCACGCGAGCTCGAGCAGGAGATGCGCTCGTCCTACCTCGACTACGCGATGAGCGTGATCGTCGGCCGGGCGCTCCCAGACGTGCGAGACGGGCTGAAGCCCGTGCACCGGCGTGTCCTCTACGCCATGCACGACCTCGGCCTGCAGCCCAACCGGCCATACCGCAAGAGCGCCTTCATCGTCGGCGAGGTGATGGGTAAGTACCACCCGCACGGCGACTCGGCGATCTACGACACGCTGGTCCGCATGGCGCAGGAGTTCTCCCTGCGCTATCCGCTGGTCGACGGCCAGGGCAACTTCGGCTCCATCGACGACGACCCCGCGGCCGCGATGCGCTACACGGAGGCCCGGCTCGGCCCCCTGGCGACGCAGATGCTGCGCGACATCGACGCGGACACCGTCGACTTCGGTCCCAACTACGACGAGCGCACCCAGGAGCCGCTGCTGCTGCCCTCCCGCTTCCCCAACCTCCTCGTCAACGGCGCCGCCGGGATCGCGGTCGGGATGGCGACCAACATCCCGCCGCACAACCTCCGCGAGGTGACCGGCGCGGTCAACGCCTACATCGAAGACCCGGAGGTGGACCTCAACGGCCTCATGAAGCACGTCAAGGGCCCGGACTTCCCCGGCGGGGGCATCATCATGGGCCGCGAAGGCATCCGCGACGCGTACGCCTCTGGCCGCGGCTCGGTCCGGGTGCGCGCGAGGGCCCACGTGGAACCGCTTCGGGGCGGCAAGGAGGCGATCATCGTCACCGAGCTCCCCTTCCAGGTGAAGAAGGGCGGCGAGGGCGGCCTGATCACCAAGATCGCGGACCTGGTCCGCGACAAGAAGATCACCGGGATCTCCGACCTCCGCGACGAGTCCGACCGCTCCGGGATGCGGATCGTGATCGAGCTGAAGCGCGGCGGGGACCCCGCCAAGGTCGTGCTCAACCAGCTCTACAAGCGCACTCAGATGCAGCAGAGCTTCGGCATCAACATGGTGGCGCTGGTCGACGGCGTGCCGCGGACCCTCAGCCTGCTCGAGGCGATCCGCCACTACGTCGTGCACCAGCGCGACGTCATCACTCGCCGCACGCAGCACGAGCTGGCTCGCGCCGAAGCTCGCGCCCACATCCTCGAGGGCCTCCTGATCGCGCTTGACAACCTCGACGCGGTGATCAAGCTGATCCGCGGATCCAAGGATCCGGACGCCGCGCGCGACGGCCTGATCGACAAGTTCACTCTGACTCGCCCTCAGGCGCAGGCGATTCTGGACATGCGGCTGCAGCGCCTTACCGCCCTCGAAGCCGACAAGATCCGCGAGGAGCACGCCGAGCTCAGCAAACGCATCAAGGAGCTCCGCGCGATCCTCGCCGACGAGACCAGGGTGCTCGGCCTGGTCAAGTCCGAGCTCGCGGAGATCGCCGAGCGCTACGGCGACGACCGCCGGACCGAGATCACCGCCGCGGAGGGCGACCTCGACATCGAGGACGTGATCGCCGACGAGCAGATGGTCGTCTCGATCACGGCTTCGGGCTACGCGAAGCGGACCCCGCTCGCCACCTACCGGCAGCAGCGCCGCGGCGGCCGCGGCGTGCAGGGCATGAACATGAAGGAGGGCGACTACATCGAGCACCTGCACGTCTGCTCGACGCACGACTACCTGCTCTTCTTCACCAACCAGGGGAAGGTCTACCGGCTCAAGGTCTACGAGCTGCCGGAGGGCAGCCGGGCCTCGCGCGGCCGCGCCCTGGTCAACGTCCTGCCGCTCAAGGAGAAGGAGAACGTGATGACGGTGATCCCGACTCGCGACTTCTCCGAGGGCAAGTTCCTCGTCTTCGGCACCGCGCAGGGGATGGTCAAGAAGACCCCGTTTAAGGACTACGACACCCCGATCCGGGCCGACGGCATCATCGCGATCAACATCCGCAAGGGCGACGAGCTGGTCCGCGTCCGAATGACCTCGGGCAAGGACGACATCATCATGACCTCCAAGTCCGGTCACGCCGCTCGTTTCAGCGAGAAGCAGGCACGCCCGATGGGCCGGGCCACCGCCGGCGTCAAGGGCATGAACGTCTCGGACAAGGGCAACCGCGTCCTCTCCCTCGACGTCGTCGACCATTCCGATACGAAGGGCGACCTCCTGGTCGTCACCGAGAACGGGTACGGCAAGCGGACGCCGCTGGTGGACTACCCGGTCAAGGGCCGGGGTGCGAAGGGGATGCTGACCGTGAGGCTGACCGCCAAGAAGGGCGGGCTCGCCGGCGCACGGGTCGTCCGCGAGGGCCAGGAGCTGATCTTCATCTCCCAGAACGGGATGGTGCAGCGCAACGCGGTCGACGGCATCTCGAGGATGGGCCGCGCGACCCAGGGCGTCCGGGTGATGAACCTGAAGCAGGGCGACCGCGTCAGCGCGGTGGCGCTTGTGGTCGAGTCCGAGAACGGCAACGGCGACGGCAACGGCGCCGCGGCGAAGACACCCTCGCTCGAGGACGAGGCGCCGAGTGAGTCGACGGTGGCCGATGAGGCCGCGGAGGCCGAGGCCGCCGGCAACGGCGAGGCGAAGGTGACGAAGGCGCCGAGGCGCCGCTCCTCCGGTTCGCAGGCGCCCGCCAAGTCGCCCGCGAAGGGGAAGGCCACCCCGGCGAAGCCGAAGGCACCCGCCTCGAAGAAGGCGGCGAAGCCCAAGGTCAAGCCGAAGCCCACGGCGACCGCCAAGCAGCGCGCCGAGTCCGAGCGCAAGAAGAAGGGCTAGGCCGCGAAGAGGTACGGCTCCCAGGCCGCCGGCGTTCGCGGCGCGGCGATCCGGATGAAGACGGTCGGTCCCGGCGGGCGGGGGCGGCGCTTCGGGTGCATGCGGATCTCCTGAGGCAGCCGGTTCCCCTTCTTGCGGTTGCAGGGGGCGCAGGAGGCGACGATGTTCTCCCAGACCGACTCGCCCCCCCGGCTGCGTGGGATGACGTGGTCGACGGTGAGGCCGTGCTTGTCTGAGCCGCAGTACTGGCAGGTCCAGCCATCCCGCGCCAGCACCGCCTTGCGGGTGATGCGGCGGCGGTGGATGTCGCGCGGGACGCGGACGAAGGTGATCAGCCGGATGACCTCCGGGCGGTCGATCCGCATCGTCTCGGAGCGGAGCACGTCGTCCCCTCTCTCGAGCACCTCGGCCTTCTCCTTCAGGATCAGGACGAGCGCGCGTCGGACCGTGCAGACGTTGAGCGGTTCGTAGCTGGCGTTGAGAACGAGCACCCGCCCCCTTGTCAGGCGGCGGATGGCGGCTACCGCTACCTCGCCGTCGGCCTCACCGTCCGGGGCGCTGCCGTTGCCGTTCAGATGGGCGGGGTTATGGCCATTCTGGCGTGCGGCCCCATGGCCGTTGACCGCGGAGTGCTCTGCGGTGGCCCCGTTGCCCATTTCGCGGGCGATTGTAGACGAGCACCTAGCTGGCTCCAGGCACTCCTGGAGGCGCTGCGATCGGCCAGCTGCCGAGCACGCGAACGGTCTCGGCCTTGGAGCGCAGGTCGTCGATTGCGGTGGCGAGCGGCTCGTCACCGGCGGCACCCTCGATGTCGAGGAAGAACTGGTAGCGGCCGAGACCGCGCCGCAGCGGCCGCGACTCGATCCGGGTCAGGTTGACGCCGCGGCCGGCAAAAACCTGGAGCGCGTCCACGAGGGCCCCCGGGTGGTCCTCGCCCAGCTCCGAGAAGACGAGCGAGGTCCGCCAGGGCCCGGACCCGGACGGGCTCGTCCCCTCCTGGGCTACCCAAACGAAGCGGGTGATGTTGTCGGCCTCGTCCTCCACTCCGTGCCGCAGCACGGGGGCGCCGTAGAGCCGGGCCGCGGACTCGGCGCCGAGCGCGGCCCAGGGCCTGTCGGACTCGGCGACCGTCCGGACTGCCTCGGCGGTGCTGGCGGCGGCGCGAACCTCAGCCTGGGGGAGGTTCTCCCGAATGAAGCGGGTGCACTGGGCGCTCGCCTGTGGGTGGGAGAGCACGAGCTCGATCCGCTCCAGCGGCAGTTCCGTCCTGGCGATCAGGCAGTGGCGAATGGGGAGGTCGTACTCGCCGACCAGAGCGAGGCCGTCGGCGTCGAAGGCGAGCGTGTCGAGGGTGGCGGTGACCGCGCCCTCGATGGAGTTCTCGAAGGGGACGAGCGCCCGCTCGGCCCTCCCCTCGCGGACGGCGACGATCGCGTCGTAGACGGAGGCGGACGGGATGGCCTCCACCTCCTCATCCCCGATCGCCCCTCGCAGGGCGTCCTCGCTGAAGGTCCCCGGGGGGCCCAGGTACGCGACCCGCACGGTCAAAGCTGCCTCTGACGGCTCATCAGGAGCCGAAGATGACCGTGTAGGTGGACGTGTTGTTGGTCGTGATCTGCTCGCCGGGGACCGGCTGCACCACGACCTCGAGAGTCGCGTCCGTGCCGGGCGTCGGCTTGGTGGTGAGCGGGATCTTCACGGTCCCCTGCTCACCGGCGCTCAGCGCCTGGAGCTGGCCGTTGAGCTGGCTGCCCGCGAGGGTGGCCGTGACCGTGATCCCGGTTTCGTCGCTGTCCCCCGAGTTGGTCACCTGGATGTCGATCTCCTGGGCATCCGCGGGGACGTTGTTGGTCGAGTCCGGCGTCAGGGTGGTGTCCCCCAGCGAGGTCGAGTCGAGCTGCAGGCCATGGACTCCCCCGGTGGTCGCGGTCTGCCCGGTGAGCACGTTGAGCTTGGTGACCAGCGTCGTCTGGTTCAGATAGTCGGTCGCGTTGGCGGGCATGAACTTCCCGTTGGGAAGCGGCGTCGCGTCGATGCCCTCGTCGTCGATGACCTTCTCGATATCGGGCTTGCCGATCTGGGTCCAGAGGATGTCGCTCGCATAGAGGGAGCCCATGGCGTTGCTAATCGCGTTTATCGCGGTGCCGGTCTGCGTCCGGGCGGTTGCCTGCGTGACGTTCTGGGCGATCGAGCTGAGCGCGTCCCGCCGCAAGGTCAGGGTTTGGATGACCGCGTTCTGTGCGTCGTGCATCTGGCCCGGAGTGTTGATGTCATTGGCTCGATCGAGCAGCGTCTGGGAGGTGTCCCGCTGGCGGAGAACCTCCTGTTGTGCGTCCAGCGAGCTCGAGGAGCCACTCGAGCCATTGAGCAGGTTGAAGAAGTCCCTGCCGCTCTGCTCGGACTGCTGCATGATCGTCGCGACGTCCGAGTCGTAGTTACGGAGCGCCCGGTCCGAGCGCGCCTCGAGGCAGCCCCTGAACGCGATCACGATCAGGATCAGGAAGCCCAGGCCGACTCCGACGCCGATCAGGCGTCGAACTAGAAACTGCTGGCGTCGCCTCTGGGGGCCCCCGACCCTGCGCCTCGGGCGTTCCGGTTCATCGTCGATCACCAGGTCGTCTTGTTCCTCATCGAGGAATGCCAAACCGCGCCTCAGTATGAACAGGGGTCGTGACGTATGCGCGAGGGTGCTCCGTTCAGGCGAGGGTGCGCCGCCAGGCGCAACCCGTGTGGTGGTGGAGGAGCAACCCGTTTGTGGCGAAGCCGTGCCTAACCACCTTTAGGTACGGCTACAGGAAACGGTCGTCCGGAGGCGAACTCAAACCGGCCATGGTCGGTGAGGTGGTCCTGGGCAGATTTCGCATCGAGGAACGGATCGGAAGCGGTGGCTTCGGGACCGTCTACCGCGCCTGGGACGACAGGCTGCAACGGCCGGTCGCCGTCAAGGTGATCGACCGCGAGCACGGCGCCCCGCGGGTGACCCGCGAAGCGCAGGCGGTCGCGCGCCTGACCCACCGCAACATCGCCACGCTCTATGAGCTCGCGAGCGACGGCGAGCGCGCCTTCCTGGTCTCGGAGCTGATCGAGGGGGATACCGTGCGATCGCTCGGCCGGCGGGGCCAGCTCACCGATCGCCTGGTCGCTCGTATCGGCGCCGACTCGGCGGCTGCGCTGACGGCCGCTCACCGCGCGGGCGTCGTCCACCGCGACGTGAAGCCGGAGAACATCATGGTCTCGGCCGGGGAGGAGGCCAAGCTCGTCGACTTCGGGATTGCGCGGATCGCCGGAGAGAAGACCCTGACGGCTACTGGAGCCGTGGTCGGCACGCTTGCCTATATGGCGCCTGAGCAGGCCGACGGGCTGCGGCCCGGCCCGGCCGCCGACGTCTATTCGCTCGCGCTGACGCTGTACGAGTGCCTCTGCGGCGAGCACCCCCTCCTGCGCGAGGGACCTGCCGCGACCGCGCGAGCGATCGGCGAGCCGATCGCTCCGTTGGCGGCAGTGCGCCCCGAGCTACCCGAGCGGATGACCGAGGCGGTCGACGCCGCGCTCGACCCCGATCCGGAGGAGCGCCCGCTCGCCTCCGAGCTGGGGGCTGCGCTCGCGGCCCACACCGGCGAGCTCGACGGCGATCCGCTGCCGCCAACCGCCGGCATCGACGGCGACCCCTTCCTCGAGCCTCGGCGCCGCCCGGAGATCGCTCGCTTCCTCCCCGGAGCAGGCATCGCGGCGCTCGGGCTCGCGGCCCTGATCGCGACCGGGGCGCCGGCGCCGATCGCCGTTGCGGCGCTCGTCCCGGGTGCCCTGGCGCTCGGCCGGCCACGCCCCGCCTACGCCCTGCAGCTCACGCTGGTCCTGCTCTGGCTCGTTCTCGGCGCGGGAGAGCCGGGGGTGGCCGCGATGGTCGCCGTTCTGGGCGCACCCCTGCTGCTGGCTGCGATCGACCCGGAGGCGATCGCCCTGCCGGGCCTCGCGCCGCTGCTGGGCCTCGTGGGCCTGGGGCCGGTCTATCCGGCTCTCGCCGGTCTCACGCGGGGTGCCGCAAGTCGCGCCCTGCTCGGCGGGATCGGATATCTCTGGCTCGCGGCCTGGGAGGAGCTCGCCCACCGCACGCTGCTGCTCGGCCCGGTTGCCGATCCGCCCGCCCACTGGACCGGATCGGCCGGCACGGCCCTCAGCGACGTTGTGGCGCCCCTGATCGACGGCTCGGTTCTCGCGGGGGCGGGCGTCTTCGCGCTCGCGGCCTGGGCGCTGCCGCTGTTGATCCGGGGTCGCACACCGGTTCTCGATGCCCTTGGGGCGCTGGTCTGGGCGGCGGGGCTGATCTCGGCGCTCCGCCTGGTCGCCGGTGGCTCGAGTCCGCCCGGGCTCCTTTTCGGGGCCCTGCTGGCCGCCGTCGTCGCGGCCCTGCTCACGCGGCGTCTGGGCGCCGCGGGGCCTTACCACGAAGGCCGGCTCGAGGAGCGCAGCTCCGATGCGCTCGCGTAGCGAACCCCACTAGCATTTCGCCCCCGTAATGCGAGGGTGTAATGCAAGGGCGCGCCGTGAGGCGCGACCCGTTTAGTTCTGGCGCAACCCGTTTAATAAGGCCGCGGCCAACCGAGAAGAGGAGCTCCCGATCAGCGTTCTGCGCAACCTTGAAGCCCGGATTGAGGGCCTTGTAGAAGGCGTCTTCAGCCGTGCCTTCAGCTCCGGCGTGCAGCCGGTGGAGATCGCGCGCAAGCTCGCCAAGGAGATGGACGCCCACAAGACGGCGTCGGTCCAGCGTGTCTACGTGCCCAACGAGTACACGGTCTGGCTCTCCCCCGAGGACTACGAGCGCTTCAAGGACTACGAGTCCTCGCTCGCCCAGGAGCTGAGCGGTCACCTGCTCGAGCACTCCCGCCACCACGACTACGACCTGCTCACCCGGCCGGTGGTCCACCTGGACCAGGACGAGCGACTCCGCCTCGGCGAGTTCGGCATCCAGACCCGCCTGGTCAGGCCTCCGCAGCGGCAGGGCGCCGAGCCGGAGCAGGGCGAGCACGGTCACACGATGGTCTACTCGGCGACCCAGGCGCAGAAGGCCCGTTCCAAGCGCCGCCCCGATGCCGCGTTCTCGGAGACGCGGGCGATCATCTCCGTGGACGACCGCCGCTATGTGCTCGATGGACCGACGGCAACGCTGGGGCGCTCGAAAGAGGCGGATTGCATCATCGACGACCCCAACATCTCGCGGCGGCATGCCGAGCTGCGCCGCTCGAGCGTGGGGGACTGGCAGATCGTGGACCTCAACTCGACCAACGGGGTCAAGGTCAACGGCCGCCGGGTCGCCAACGCCCGCCTCTCTCCGGGCGATGAGATCACACTCGGAACCAAGGTCTTCGCCTTCGACATCGAGCAGTGAACGATCTCGAGCCGCTAGCGGTAGCGCTCAAGTTCGGCTTCCTTGCCGTGCTCTTCCTGTTCCTGTTCTGGGTGACACGGAGCTCGCTGAAGGACCTGCGGGGCACCGCCACGCCCGGCTTGGAAACGGGCTACCACGAGGTGGCCGGCGGCGTCGAGCCCGCCGGGACGGACGCGTTCCTGGTTGTGCAGCAGGGGGGCGGCCTCAACGAGGGGGAGCACTTCGACCTTTTCGGTGGCATTTCGCTCGGCCGCTCCGCCGACGCCGACATCCGCCTCGACGATCGCTATGCCTCCGGGATCCACGCACGCGTGTTCAACCGGTCCGGGGCATATTTCGTCGAGGACATGAACTCGACCAACGGCACACTCCTCAACTCGCGCGACCTTCATGGCGAGGCCGAGCTCACGCCCGGCGACGTGATCCGGATCGGGGACACTGAGCTCCGCTTCGAGGTGTCCTGATGCTGAAAGTCGCCGAGGAGGCACATAAGACCGATACCGGGCGCCAGCGGCACGCCAACGAGGACTCCTACTACGCCAAGGCGCCGCTGTTCGCCGTGGCCGACGGCATGGGCGGTGCGCAGGCCGGAGAGGTTGCTTCCCGGATCGCCGCCGGCGCCTTCGAGCGCGGCCCTCGCAACGACGACGCCTCCGCGGAGGGGCAGCTGGAGGAGATCGCCCAGCAGGCGAATCGCAGGATCCACAAGCTCGCCCAGGAGGACTCCTCCCGAGCCGGCATGGGGACCACGCTGACGGCCGCGATGTTGCGCGACGATGAGGTTGCGTTCGGCCACGTCGGCGACAGCCGGGCCTATCTGCTCCGCGACGGCCAGCTTAAGCGCCTGACGAAGGACCACTCGTTGGTCGAGGAGCTGCGCCGCCAGGGGCGGCTCACCGAGGAGCAGGCCGAGGAGCACCCGCAGCGCTCGATCATCACCCGCGCCCTGGGGCCGGAGCCGAGCGTGAACGTCGACACGATGACCTTCCCGGCCCGTGATGGCGACGTCTTCCTGCTCTGCAGCGACGGTCTCACGACGATGGTCTCCGACGACGAGATTCGGGACATCCTGGTCAACTCGAGGAACCTGCGGACCGCGGTCAACAAGCTCGTCGACGCCGCCAACCGGCGGGGCGGGCGCGACAACATCACGGCGATTGCCTTCCGCGTGGCCGACGCCGACGCCAAGGAGGCGGAGGAGGGAGCGACCCTGATCTCGCGGACCGCCGAGCAGGCCGGGATGACCGGCGAGCGGATGCGGGCAGCGACCGACCGGCTGCGGGGCCAGGGAACGATGCCGACGCCGTCTCGCCGCAGGAGGGTTCTGCGGTGGGCCGCGGCGCTGGCCGTGATTGCGGTCGTGGTGGTCGGAGCGGTGCTCTTCGTCCGCTCGATCTACTTCCTCGGCACGGACGACCAGGGCAACGTCGCCGTGTACAGGGGCGTTCCCTACGAGCTGCCCTTCGGCGTGAGCCTCTACTCGAAGCAGTATTCGATCCCCGTGCAGGAGGGGACTCTCTCCGAGGAGCGTCAGAAGGCGGTCACCGGCCACACGCTGCGGGGCAAGGACGACGCGACCAGCTTCATCAATGACATCGACCAGAGGGAGGGCGCGGCCCAGCGGGCGGCCGCGGCTCAGGCCGCGCAGCAGGCGGCCAAGCAGCAGGCGCAGGCACAGAAGCGGAAACAAGCGGCCCGCCAGCAGAAGCAGGCCCAGAAGCGTTGAGTGCCCGCACCCGCGAGCTCTTTGCCCTGATCCCGGTCGCCCTCCTGGTCACGGCCGGGTTCACCGCCGTGCTGATCACCAACTCCGATCAGCTCGGCAACCTGAGCGTGCTCTACGGCGCGTACTTCCTCGCCGTCTGTGTCGCCACGCACATCGTCATCCGAATCCGGCTGCCCGACGCCGACCCCTACCTGTTCCCGCTGGTCGCCCTGCTCGCGGCCTTCGGACTGGTGATGCTGTTCAGGCTGGACGAGGGCCTCGCCCGCGACCAGGCCAATTGGTTCGTCCTCGGGCTCGTCCTTTTCTCGGCGACGATCATCTTCCTGCGCGACTACGAGGCCCTCGAGCGCTACAGCTATCTGATCGCGCTCGCCGGGATCGTCCTTTTGATCATGCCCCGCTTCCTCGGGCACGCGACCAACGACGCGTTCCTGGCCGTCGACCTCGGGCCGATCACCTTCCAGCCGACCGAGCTCGCCAAGATCTGCATCGTCGTCTTCCTGGCGAGCTACCTGAATGCGCACCGGGAGGTACTAGTCGTAGGAGCTCGCAACGTGTTCGGGCTCGTCCTGCCGCCGATCAAGCATCTCGGCCCCTTGCTGGTTGTCTGGGGCGCAGCGATGGTGCTGCTGGTCTTCATCCGCGACCTGGGCAGCTCGGTGATGTTCTTCGGCGCCTTCCTCGCCTTGATCTACGTCGCGACCGGGCGGCTCTCCTTCGTGGTCATCGGGCTCGCGATGTTCGTGATCGGGGCCTGGTTCTTCGCCCACACGTCCGCGCACATCCAGGAGCGATTCGACATCTGGCTCGATCCCTTCCACGACTCGGGCGGCTCGGGCTACCAGCTCTCCCAGTCGATCTTCGCGCAGGCCGATGGGGGCCTCTTCGGCAGGGGCCTCGGCGATTCCCTGGTGCAGTTACCCGGCTGCCACGGCGGCTTCCCGGACCGCTGCGCGATCCTGCCTGCCCCGCACACCGACTTCATCTACGCGGTGATCGTGGATGAGCTCGGGCTATTCGGCGGGGCGGCGGTCGTCCTGATCTACGCGCTGATCGCCGAGCGCGGCTTCAAGACCGCGATCCTGGCCGAAGACGGGTTCTCGAAGCTGCTCGCCACGGGCCTCACCGCGATCTTCGCCCTGCAGGCCTTCGTGATCATCGGCGGTGTCACCAGGGTGATCCCGCTGACCGGCGTGACGCTTCCCTTCATCAGCTACGGCGGTAGCTCGATCATCGCCAACTTCATCCTGCTCGCCCTCCTCCTGATGGTCTCGGACAAGGCGCGGCGGCGGGTGCGGCTCCAGAGTGAGACGAGGATCGGCTGATGAACAGGCAGATCGTCAAGCTCTTCGGCTTCCTGCTCATCCTCTACGCGTTGCTCTTCGGGTTCACCTCGTACTGGTCGATCTTCGACTCCGACTCCCTGAAGGCGAACCAGGCCAACCGCCGGCCGCTGCTCGAGGAGCAGACGATCAAGCGCGGCAACATCCTCGCCGCGGACGGCTCCGTGATCGCTCACTCCCGCGCAATCGGCAAGGGCAACAACAGGATCTACGTCCGCCACTATCCGCAGGGCGGGTTGTTCGGCAACCCGATCGGCTACAGCTTCGTGACGCAGGGCCGGGTCGGCTTCGAGCTCTCGCACAACGATGAGCTGGTCGGCAACAAGACCGAGTTCCTCTCCGTTCTCGATGAGCTCCAGGGTCACGCCCAGGAAGGCGACAACGTGCAGTCCTCGCTCGATCCGGCCGCGCAGGAGGCGGCCGTGAACGGGCTCGCCGGCCGCCGCGGATCGGTGGTTGCGATCGTCCCGTCGACCGGCGAGGTCAGGGCGATGGTGAGCATCCCCGAGTACGACCCCAACCAGATCCCGAAGAACTTCGCCGAGCTCAATCGCGACTCGAGCGCCCCGCTCTTCAACCGCGCGACGCAGGCGGGCTACCCGCCCGGCTCCACGATGAAGGTCGTGACGGCCACGGCGGCTCTCGATAGCGGCGAGTTCACACCAGACTCGGTGCTCAGCGGACGCTCGCCGCAGGAGATCGACGGCGTGCCCCTCTCCAACTCGGGCGGGGAGCAGTTTGGCGACATCGACATGACCACTGCGCTCACCAACTCGGTCAACACCTGGTGGGCGCAGGCCGGCGAGAAGCTCGGCAAGGCCACGATGTTCCAGTACATGGACCGCTTCGGCTTCGACGCCAAGCCCCGCCTCGATTTCCCGGGCTTCCAGCTGGCGGCCAGCGGCGTCTACGACGGGAACAAGCTGCTCGGCCCCAGCGATCCGATCGACATCGGCCGCGTCGCGATCGGCCAGGAGCGGCTGCGCGTGACGCCGCTGCAGATGGCTGAGGTCGCCGCGACGGTCGCCAACAACGGCGAGCTGATGGAGCCGCGGCTCTGGTCGAGAGTGATCGACCCCGATGGGCGCGAGACGAAACTCGATCCGGCCCGTCAGAGTCGAGTGATGAGCGAGGACACCGCGTCGGAGCTCAACACGATGATGCAGAGCGTGGTCCAGGAGGGAACCGGAACGGCCGGTGCTGTCTCGGGCATCGATGTCGCCGGCAAGACCGGCACGGCGGAGATCTCAACGGGCGTCAATGACGCCTGGTTCATCGGCTTCGCCCCGGCGAGCGACCCCCAGATCGCGATCTCGTGCATCGTCGAGCACACCAGCGGTTTCGGCGGACCGACCTGCGGACCGATCTTCAAGGCCGTGGCCGAGTCGATCCTCCAGGGGAATTCCGGTGGCTGAGCCGCAGAACGGCACCGTCGTCGACGAGCGCTACCGCCTGGACCGCAAGATCGGCTCGGGCGGGATGGCCGACGTCTGGCTCGCGGACGACACCGAGCTCGACCGCAAGGTAGCGATCAAGATCCTGCACGACAACTTCGCGCAGGACACCGAGTTCGTGCAGCGCTTCCAGCGCGAGGCACAGGCTGCCGCCGGCCTCCAGCACCCGAACGTCGTCGGGATCTTCGACCGCGGCGCATTCGACGGCACCTACTTCATCGCGATGGAGTACGTCGATGGCCCTTCGCTGAAGGACCTGGTGAAGGGGGGGATGAGCCCGAAGGACGCGATCGACTTCACCCGCCAGATCCTGAACGCGGCCCGCTTCGCCCACCGCAAGGGGATCGTGCACCGCGACCTGAAGCCCCAGAACGTCCTGATCGACGACGAGGGTCGAGCGCGCGTCGCCGACTTCGGCATCGCGCGCGCCGGCGAGAGCTCGGACATCACCGCCACGGGTTCCGTGATGGGGACGGCGCAGTACATCTCGCCCGAGCAGGCGCAGGGCAAGCAGACCACGCCTCGCTCGGACATCTACTCGATCGGGGTGATCCTCTACGAGGCGCTCACCGGCCGCGTGCCGTTCGAGGGCGACAGCGCCGTCGCCGTGGCGCTCAAGCAGGTCTCGGAAGCCCCTCGGCGGCCGAGCGCGATCAACCCGAACGTCCCGCCGGCGCTCGACGCGGTGGTGATGAGGGCCTTGGCGAAGGACCCTGACGCGCGCTTCAAGGACGCGGACGCCTTCCTGAAGGCCCTGGACGCCGCCGAGAAGGCCCCGGACACGCCGCGCCCCCAGGACACCGCCGCCTACGCCGCGGTCAGTCCCGAGGGCGAGACGGACGTGCCGGGTGATCAGGAGCCCTACGACGAGCAGGAGCAGTGGGAGCGGGACCGCCGCCGCCGCCGCTGGCGCTGGATCATCCTCGCCCTGCTCGCGGCGGGCGTCGCGGCGCTGGTGGCCTTCGCCCTGACGCGGCCGTCGCACGTCTCCGTCCCGGACGTGATCGGGCAGGACGTCGGCGCCGCCACCCAGATCCTGGACGGCAAGGGCTTCGATGTCGCGATCAAGGCGGTGCCCAGCGCGGCGACGCGAAACCAGGTCGTCGAGCAGGACCCGATCCCGACCGACCGCGGCGGCGGCAAAGCGGAGGAGGGCTCGACGGTGACGCTCAGCGTCAGCTCGGGGCCCGCGATCGTCGCTGTGCCAGACGTCGCCGGGTTGAGCGCGTCCGATGCGACGACACGGCTCGAAAAGGCCGGCTTCAAGGTGACGACGAGGGACGAGTTCTCGAACACGGTGCCCAAGGGCAGGGCGATCGGCACGGAGCCTGCGGCCGGTACCCAGCTCTCGACCAGCCAGGTCGTCACGGTCGTGGTCTCGCGCGGGACGAACCAGGTGGAGGTCCCGGGCGTCGTCGGTCTCGATGACCAGGCCGCCCTGGCTTCGCTGCAGAACGCTGGACTCTCCGGGGTGCTGGTGCAGCGCGACTCGACCGAACCGGAGGGCAAGGTGCTGAGCCAGAGCCCCGGCGCGGGAAAGCTCGTCGCCCGAGGCTCGCAGGTGACGATCTTCGCCTCGACCGGCGCGATCACCGTGCCCGATGTCGTGGGGCAGGCCCGCAAGACGGCCGTGACGGCGCTGAAGAAGGCGGGCTTTACCGCGGCAGTCACCGAGGAGACCACCGACGATCCGGGTCAGGTCGGCCGGGTGATCTCCGAGTTCCCGCCCGGCGGCTCGCGGGGCCGTCGCGGTGACACGGTGGCGATCTCCGTCGGGGTGGCCGCCGCCCCGACCACGACCACACCGGGCGCATGAGGGTCGCCGTCCTGGGCGGCGGGATCTCCAGCGAGCATGAGGTCTCGCTGAGCTCGGCGGCTTCGGTGGCCGTCGGCCTGCGGGAGGCGGGGCACGAGACAGTCGAGGTGACGATCAGCCGGGAGGGCCGGTGGGCCGCGGGGGGCGAAGCGGTGGAGTTCGCGCCGGGCGAGGGGCTGCTCGGCTGCGACGCGGTTTTTCCGGTCCTGCACGGCCCCGGGGGGGAGGACGGCAGCGTCCAGGGACTCCTCGAGGTGCTCGACGTGCCCTACGCCGGCTCCGATGTCGAGTCCTCGGCGATCTGCATGGACAAGCTCGTCTTCAAGGATCTGCTGGCCCGTCACGAGATCCCTCAGGTCGACTACTGCCGCGCCGGAGAGGACGGCTGGCGAGAGATCGCCGCCGGCCTCGAGCAGCCGGTCTGGGTGAAGCCGGCTCGCCTCGGGTCGAGCGTCGGGATCGCCCCCGCCTCTGGCACCGACGAGATGGATCGCGCAGTCGAGGCGGCGCGGCGCCATGACCCCCGGGTGATCGTCGAGGCGCAGGCACCCGGCAAGGAGGTCGAGTGCTCCCTGTTGGGCAACGATGATCCGGTCGCCTCGCCGCCCGGCGAGATCGTCACCAAGGGCTCCGATTGGTACGACTACGAGGCCAAGTACGGCGAGGGCGGCATGGAGCTCCGAGTCCCCGCCGAGATCTCAGACGGTGCGAGGGATGGGGTGCGGGAGCTCGCCCGCCGGGTGTTCACGCTCTGCGGCTGCAGCGGCCTCGCTCGCTGCGACTTCTTCGTCGACGGGGAGGTCGTCCTCGTCAACGAGCTCAACACGATTCCGGGCTTCACCGAGACGAGCGTCTACGGCAAGCTCTTCGAGGCCGACGGCATCGCCTATCCCGAGCTCTGCGACCGGCTGGTCAAGCTGGCGATCGAGCGCTACGAGACAGCTCGCTCGTACGAGTTCTAGGACGACTGCAGGATCCGCACGTCGCTGATTTCCATCTGGTAGCGACCCGGGTCGTCCTTGGCCGCCGGGGCCTTCGTGATCCAGACGAGGAAGGATTGCGCCGCCTTGCCCGGCAGTGGCACGGTCTCGCTCTCCCCGCCGTCGCTGATGTTGCCCACGGGACGTCCCCAGCCCGAGAGCGAGCTCGGAGGCGAGGCGTTCACCTCGTAGATCTCGGCGTCGTACCCGGGTGTCAGCGCCCGAATGACCATCGACTTCGCCGGAACGGACTCGCCCGCGTCGATCGCCAGGCCGACGCCGTCCTTGAGCCCGCCGAAGTCGGGCGAGTCGTAGTGCTCGGTCGACCAGGCGGTGCCGGTCGGATTGGAGTCGATTGCGAGCTGCTCGGTTCCGGTCTCGCGCTGATCACCTTCGGGGTCGAATTCGCTGGCCGCGTCGTTCGAGAGCCGTACCTCCGAGGTCGTCCCGCCCCCGTTCGGCTCGTCGTTGTTGCCGAGGTCCAGCCTGCTTGCGAAGATCACCGCCGCCGCGGCCAGTGCGATCAGGACCAGTGCCAGAGCGATTCCGGGCCACGAGATCCGCCGGCGGCCTTTAAGGCGGCGCCGGTGGGCCGGCACCGAATCGAGCACGCTGGTCGCTTCGCCGCTGGTCCCGCCGTGGCGGGCGGCCTCGACCTCGAGCGTCTGCTCCAGGTCGCGCACCATCTCCGCGACGGTTGCGTAGCGGTCCCGCGGGTCCTTGGTCGTCGCCCGGTCAACGACGGACGCGACCGCGGCCGACGCCTCCGGCCGCTTCGCCTGCACGTCGGGCATCGGCTCGTTGACGTGCTTCATCGCCACCCCGACCTGTGTCTCGGCGCGGAAGGGAACGTCTCCGGTGAGCATCTCGTACAGCACCACCCCGAGGGAGTAGACGTCGGAACGCTCGTCGACGTCCTCGCCCATCGCCTGCTCCGGAGCGACGTAGTCGGTCGTGCCGAGC
>DATDKQ010000005.1:0-3156 GCA_036519915.1 Solirubrobacterales bacterium
GAGGCCCGCCGCCGCATCCTGGTCGGCCACATGCGCGCCGGGGTCACGATCGAGGATCCGGGCGCCACCTGGATCGACGCGGACGTCGAGATCGCCGCAGACACCACCATCCTCCCCGGCACGACCCTGCGCGGCCGCTCCAGCATCGGCTCCGGCAGCACGATCGGCCCGATGACGACCCTGATCGACTCGCGCGTCGGCGACCGAGCCACCGTGATCCATTCCTACCTGACGGACTGCGAGGTGGCGAACAAGGCGATCGTCGGCCCCTTCACCTACCTGCGCCCGAACGCCCGCATCGGCGAGGGCGCCAAGGCCGGCACCTTCGTCGAGATCAAGAACTCCGAGATCGGCGCCGGCGCGAAGGTGCCCCACCTCTCCTACATCGGTGACGCCGACGTGGGGGAGGGATCGAATCTCGGGGCGTCAACCGTCACAGCGAACTACGACGGCCGGAGCAAATATCGCACCAAGATCGGGAAGAACGTTCAGACCGGGGTTGACACGACGTTCGTCGCCCCCGTAGAAGTCGGCGACGAGTCATACACTGGGGCCGGTTCGGTGATCACCGAGGACGTTCCGCCCGGCGCGTTGGGAATCTCGAGGGCGGAACAGAAGAACGTCGAGGGCTACGCGGGCAAGAAGGCCAAGGAATCGAGCGAGGGCGAGGACTCTTGAGCACGATCGAGCAGACCCAGCCGATGTCGGAGATCGTCCAGGACTACCGCAAGCGGCTGATGGTCTTCGGCGGGCGGGCGTCGGGCGAGCTGGCCGCCCACATCGGCCGCAACCTCCAGGTCGAGCTCGGCGAGGTCACGCTGAAGACCTTCTCCAACGGCGAGGTCTACTGCCGCTACGAGGAGTCGATCCGCGGCGCTGACGTCTTCATCGTCCAGTCGACGGCCGCCAACGAGGCAGAGGGGATGACGCCCAATGACGCGCTCATGGAGCTGCTCGCGATGATCGACGCGGCCCAGGGTGCCTCCGCGCACCGGATCATCGCCGTGATGCCCTGGTACGGCTACGCGCGCCAGGACAAGAAGTCGGCCCCGCGCGAGCCGATCTCGGCCCGGATCGTCGCCAAGTGCCTGGAGGGCGTCGGCGTCGACCGCGTCCTCACCATGGACCTGCACGCGGGTCAGGTGCAGGGCTTCTTCGACGTCCCGCTCGACCACATGACCGCGATGCCGATGCTCACCCAGTGGATCGTCGACCAGGATTTCGACGAGGAGCCCGTGATCGTCTCTCCCGATGCCGGCCGCGTGAAAACCGCCCGCAACTTCGCCCGCAAGGTGGGCACCACCTGGGCCGTGATGGAGAAGGAGCGCCCGGCCCAGCAGGTCGCGGAGATCGGGTATGTCGTCGGTGAGGTGAAGGGCAAGACCGCCGTCCTGGTGGACGACATGATCGACACCGCCGGGACCCTGACCGCCGCCGCCCGGACCGTCCTCGAGGAGGGCGCCGCGCGGGTGATCGCGGTCGCCACCCACGGCGTCTTCTCCGGCCCCGCCTACGAGCGCCTGGCGCCCGAGAGCTCGGGCATCGAGCGGATCGTCGTCACCGACACCCTTCCGCAGCGGCCGGGCGCCCCCGAGAACATCACCGTGATCTCGGCGGCCCAGACGCTCGCCGACTCGATCCGGCGGATCTTCACGGACGACTCGGTCTCCGAGATCTTCGCCGGCGAGAACCAGCTGTTCTAGCTTTCCCCGCATTCCAGAGCCGTTTGCGCCCGAGTCGGACACGAATCGGACACGGGCGTGACGCAACGTCGAGGACCGCAAGAACTGATGGCTGACGCGAGATGGCCTCTGAGGCCCAATGACAGCTGGCCGCGATCCCGATCCCACCGCGAGGAACTCGAGGACAGCCTGAACTGATGAGCTTCCGCGAGCTCGCCGAAGCGCTCCGCTCCGATCCGGAAGTCCAACGCCGGTTCACCGAGGCGATCGAGAAGAGACGGGGCGGCTGAGGACCGCCCCGCCCGCTTCGAGATTTCTGAATGACTACTGCGTCAGTCGTTACAGGTGTTCGGCAATACGTCGTCAGGGATAAGACCAGCCTGCCCGGCCTGGACGAAATCACCGAGCCCAGGGGCAGTAGTTGGGTCCTGAGCCAAGCCGGCGGCCGCGGCCCCGAACGAGCCATTGGACGGCTGGTTGGTCGCGAGGGCCGACAAGCTCTCACCGACGCAAGCGTGATTCGCCGGCTTTGCCGCCGAGGCCGGAGCGGCCACGGCAGCGATGAGTCCGGCAGCGACCGCCATCGACGCCGCTGCGATGCGAATCCTTCTCATGAGAATCTCCTTCTCCCTACCACAGCCAACTGTGTTGGCCCAACCTATCCGAGGGGAGGGTGCCAGCGCAAGACTGCCCACTCCGGAAACCGCCGATCGCGGGAGCACGCTCCAAGAAAGCGTGGCGCCTGGGACGTTCCCAGACGCCACGCCCTACTCCCGCAGCCCGACGGGCACCCGCGTTCGCTCGCTGCGGGTGCCCGCCCGGTTATTCAGTTCGGATGGAGCGGTGGGTCGTCTTACTCCATCCCGCTCGTGTCGCCGCGGCACACGAACCCATCGCCCACCTTGGGCGTCACTTTGGCATACAGGGGACCCTTTATCTCACGGTTCTTGACCTTCACCGCCCAGAAGAAAGCAGGTCCATGACCGGGGCCGCTTCGGTCAGCGCCGAGCTTGCGATCCGGCCCGGGCCGCTTCCTGAACAAGATCACCTCTCGCCCAACCCTGCACTTCGATCCCCCCTCTGACCTCACCCTGCCGTGCAATGTCCGCTGGTCCTTGAGGATCGTCACCTTCGTGCCGTAGCTGACGACGTCCGGGACCTGCGCCCCCATCTGCGCCCCGAGCGCCATCACGCCGGTCGCAGCCACGCAGAACAGGATCGCGAATCGCTTCCTAATCTCGTGCTTCCCTTTCGTCTCAGCCCTCATTTCGGGCCTCCTTCGAGTCGTGGCGTCGGACCCACCAACGAGTCGAGGCTCCGGTGCCGGTTTGACAGCCAGAAGGCTCCGACAGGGCGGTACATCCTCGGTACAAAAGGGCCGGGCTAGGCGTGGTCTAGGCGTGCGAAGGCGCGAACCGTGACCGGACAGTCGTTACCGAGGGGGAGGGTCGCGGGTGTGGGACGCGGATGTTGG
>DATDKQ010000006.1:0-4542 GCA_036519915.1 Solirubrobacterales bacterium
GATCACCGAGATCGCGAGGTTGCCGAGCATGTAGCGGGACGTGGTCTTGATGATCCGGTCCGTGAGTCGCTCGTAGCGCTCGCGGCTGTCTCGATAGAGCAGGTTGCCGATCCCGCTCCTCACGCGTGGCTCATCGATCAACCCGAAGAGCGTCAGGAAGGTGACCGAGAAGACGAGCGCGACGGCACCGAAGGCCGACACCCCCACCTGCGCCAGGCCCCCTGAGGCCTTGCCGAGGCCACTGGTGATCTCGTTCGTATGGGCCTTCAGCACGTCGAGCGCATCGCTCTGGCCGTTGACCAGGCCACCCAGGTCGCTGTGGCGGGCCTGATCCACCAGCCCGGGCAGGGCCTGGCTGAAGTTCCGAACTCCGTCAACGACGGCCTGCGACAGAACAACGACGAAGCCGATGCCGAGGACGACTATTCCCAGCACCAGCACCGTGGCGCACAGCCCCCGGCCCCACGGCAGCCGCCGCTCCATCAGATCCACGACGGGCGAGAGAACGGCGACGCTGAACGCCGAGACGAAGATCAGCAGCAGGACGTCGCCGATCGAGGCTAGCGCGAGGGCAACGGCAACGACTGCCGCAACGATCAGGATCGTGCGAATCGAGAGGGAGACCTCGACTTCGCGTCGACCGGCGCCTCCCTCGGTCACTGCGGATTGGCCCGTCATCTTCACTCTCCCATATGGGTCACCGCGGAGACCCGATCGACGGTGATTGCGAGGATCACCCGGTCGATCTCGGCGAGCGCCTCATCGCTCTGAGCCTCGGGCGGCTCGTCCATGGCGGCGATCCGCTGCATGACGCGGGCCGTCGGCTGGCCGATGTTCTCGGTCAGGATCTCCGCGGGCCCCGAGAAGGTCGCGGATGGGTACGGCTGCTCATCCGCGCGGACCGACAACGACGCCCATCCAGTCCGCTGCGCGTCCTTTGCCTTGAGCCGCTCCGACATCGTTGAGATCAGCAGGCGGTCTGCGTCGCGGACGTAGTAGACGACAGACTGCCGAGGCTTTCCCGCCTTGCTCGCCGTCGCGAGGACCCCCACGCGGTGGGCATCGAGGAACTCCCGGAGCTGATCAGTCAGGCCGCCCACGCTTATTCCCCGACGGGATCTCACGGTCCCTCCGACCAGCTGAGCTTGATCGCGAGCTCGGTGTGGCCGCCCCCGGAGGTGCTCTGCCGCTCGAGCGTCACCTGCCCGGCGAAGGGCAGGTCGACCTCCTGATCGTCGTCTAGCCTCAATTTGCCGCCTGCCGCGAGCGCATAGGCCACGTCGATCAGCCGCTCCGCCGCCTCCTGGCGAGAAAGTCCTCTGCCCTGCTGATCGTTGAAGCCGCTCACCGTCCTCCTTTGGGATCGCGCGGCGCGCTCCCGACACCGGTGCCGCCGATTAACGGCTACGGCAGGGTGAGTGGTCATCACCCGATCTATGTGATCCGCGAACCGGGATCACGCAAGCGTGTGATGCGACGCCGGGTCCGTAGGCGTCAGCGCAGGCGAGATCCGGACGAGATCAATCCGAGCTCACGCGCACGGTCGACCGCTTCCTTGCGGCTGTGCGCGTCGAGCTTGGAGTAGATGTGTCGCATGTGGGTGCGGACCGTGTTGGGAGAGACGAACAGCTCGGCCGCGATCTCCGGCGCCTTCAGGTTGCTGGGCAGGTAGCGGACGACGCGAAGCTCGGCCTCGCTGAGCTCCTCCTGCAGCGGAGGTGCCTCTCCCGATCGCCGACCAGAACCGGCGATCAGGTCCAGGATCTCCAGTAGTAGGTTCGCATGCGCGGTCCTGTGTCGTGGGTGGCGTTCCAGTAGGGGGCGAACCGGTGCCATGGCGAACGGCAGGATGAGGCCATCCGCATTCGCGATGTCGAGTGCCCGCTCCAGTGACTCCTCCACCGCGCGGATATCGCCGAGGGCGTCGTGGGCAGCGGCAGCGAATAGGAGGGCGTCCATCGACGCGGTTCGAGGGTGAATGGTCGGAGCGGACCGCTCGATCGCCGGGCGAAGTACCGCGAGCGCGCGCTCAGGGTCGCCTTCTCCGAGACGAACAGCTGCCGCAGCCAGGCGCATTTCCGCGCGATTGCGCTCCTCCGAGCTCAGTTCGGCAAGAGCCGCAGCAGCGGCATCGGTCTGGCCGAGCCGCACCTGAACCTCGATCAGCTGGACGCGGGGGTCGACGGTGAGAACGTCCTTGCTCAGGCGCTGCCGTACGCTCTCCGCGGCGGACAGGGCCTCGTAGGCCTCCTCGAGCCGGCCTCGTCCGAACCGCAAGAGGCCTCGGGTGTACGTGGCCACGAGGTCGATCACCGGTTCCCCCTCGGGGGGGCGAGCTCGATCCGCGCTTTCGAGGCGCCGCTCCGCCGCCTCGAAGTCGCCTATCCACACGAGTTCATACGCCTCGATGATGAGGGCCGGAACGATGATCGGATCGTCCGCCCAACCGTTGGCACCGGCGATCTCGATTGCCTGCTCGGCCAGCCGGATGCCGCCCTGGACCGGCGCTCCAGCCACGACCTCGGCGATTCCGAGGGGGGCGAGACAGCCGACTTCGAGGTACGGCCGATCGATCCTGCGAGCCAGCGTGATGGCTTCTTCCAGGTGCTCCCGCGCGTCCGAAAGATGGAGGGCCCAGAGCTCGGCGATGCCGAGATTCATGAGTGCGGTCGCCCGGTGCTCGGCCGCACGGTCCACATCGTGAGGCGGCTGCGCGGCGAGCACCTCCTGCAGGGAGCGCATTGCCTCGACCGCCGCCTCCAGGTCGCCACGGCGGCGCGCGAGCGACAGCTTCGTGCTGGCCATACGCAAATGGAAACGCCAGCGCCGGTCCTCGGTCACCTCATCCGCGAGCCGTTCGGCAAGTTCGATGTACGCCTCGGTCTCGCCCAGGTCACCGTCAAACATCTGGGCACCGGCAAGCGCAACGGCCAGCTCGGGGTCGTCGGCCGCAGCGTCGCGCGGAAATGCAGACAGCAGGTCGTGAACCGTCGCGAGTCGGCCGTCTAGACCGAGCGGGACGTAGGAGTCGGCCAGCATCCTGGCCGCATATCGCCAATCCTCGGCCGCCTGCGCGTGGCGGATCGCCTCGACCGGATGTCCGTGGTCCTCGTACCAGCCGGCGGCTCTCAAGTGCAGGCGCGGGACGCTCGAAGGGTCCGAACGCCTGAGCTCCAAGCGCAGGAGGTCCGCGAACAGGTGGTGATAGCGAAACCACGTACGAGCGACGTCGAGCGAGGTGACGAACGCGTTCTCCTCTTCGAGACTATGCAGCACCCGCTCCGATCCCGACCTGCCTGCGAGGAAGTCCGCCAGCGGACCGCTCACCCGGCCGAGGATCGAGGTGTGGAGCAGCAGGTCCCGGGTCTCGGTCGACTGTCGCTCAAGAACCTCCGCCATCAGGTAGCCGGCGACCGTCCGCTCGCTCCCGGAGAACTCCGCGACAAAACGCTCGGGGTCGGGGTGCCCGGCCAGCGAGATCGCGGCGAGCCGCAAGCCGGCGACCCACCCTTCGGTGCGCTCGTGAAGCAGCGCCACCGCCTCGTCGGAGACCTGGATGTCGCTCGCCTCGAGCAACGCCCGGGCCTCGTCCTGCGAAAAGCACAGATCGGGGGCCCGGATCTCGATCAGCCGGTCGGCAAGACGCAGGCGATGCAGACCCAGCTCCGGCTCCTGCCGAGTCCCGAGGACTAGCCGCAGCCTCGACGGCATGCTGGCGAGGAATAGCTCGAGCCACGCCGGCGCTTCCGCCGCGTGCAGCTCGTGCAGATCGTCGATCACGAGCACGAGCTGGTCGTCGAGCAACTCGAGGTCGGAGAGCAGCTGTTCAACCACTGCCTCGCCGCGGAATTTGGGGGTCGGCTTGATCCGCTCGATCCCTAGCCCCCTATCGACGGTGTCGGCGAGGGCATCGGCCATGGAGATCAAGAAGCGCTGTCCGTCCTGCTCGCCGCGATCGACCGCAACCCAGGCCAGCCGCTCGCCGAGGCCCTCCTCTTCCGCCCACGAGCGCAGGAGGATTGTCTTGCCGCTCCCCGCCGGAGCGCAGACCAGCGCGACGCCGCCGGGCGGAGTCGTCGAGAGACGCTCGAACAGCGCCTCGCGCCGGACGAGACCACCGCGTCCAGGCGAATGGGTGGCCCTGGGACTGACGCGTTCCGGCTGCTGCTGAGTCGAGCTCGAAACGGTGATGTTTCCTCCGGTCCCCGCCTGATGAGCGGTCACGGCTGCGGTTCAGCATAACCCCGCGCGCGCTCGAGCGGAAGATCACAAGAGTGGATGACGACCGCTCACCCGGCCGTCCCTCACCTGATGGTGCGCCGGTCGCCGGCTTCAGCATCGCGGGTGATACCGTCGCACCGGATTGGATCAAGACTCGCCGCGCTCTCCGGTGCGCCGGGCGTTGCGAGAGCTGGTCGGGCTGTACTGGGAGTCTGGCATCGCCGCGGACATCCCGGCGCTCGCCTGGTACCTGCTCTCATCCCTGGTGCCGCTCACGCTGGGCCTTACCGCGCTGGCCGCCGTCGTCCTCGGCGACTACGC
>DATDKQ010000007.1:0-2158 GCA_036519915.1 Solirubrobacterales bacterium
CCCCGCAGGATGAGCAGCGCGCGGCCCCGTCCTCGGCGAACAGGGCCTCGACCTCGGCGAGTGGGAACTCCGTGCCACAGGTCTGGCAGCTCGAGGTGCTGATCGACCCGTGGACCTCGATCACTCGCTCGGATCCGGCCCTGTGGTGGAGCTGGTCGATGTTCTGGGTGATCACGGCCTCGAGCAGGCCGCGCCGCTCGAGCGCCGCCAGCGCCTCGTGTGCGCCATTCGGCACCTTGTCTCCAAGCATCTGGAACCTAGGCCGGTAGAAGCTCCAGAACCTCGCGGGGTCGCGGCGGAACGCGTCGATGTGCGCCACCTCCATCGGGTCGACCTTCTCCCACAGCCCCTCCCCCGGGCTTCGAAAGTCCGGAATCCCAGAGGGCACCGAGATCCCGGCTCCCGTCAGAGCAACGGTGGAGCTGGAGCCCCTGATCAGCTCGGCGAGACGCTTGGCTTGGTCTGTCGTGGTGGACGCGGGCGCCATCACTTCCCAGTCCACGTAGCGCTCCGTTTGCCCAGGAAGGCGGAGATGCCCTCCTTGGCGTCCTCGGAGAGGAAGGCGGTGGCGAAGCCCTGCTTCTCCGCCTCGATGCCCTCGTCGAGATCGCCCTTGTGGGAGACCTTCTTGATCTGCTCCACCGCCAAGGGGGCCTGACCAGCCAGCTTGCGAGCCCAGGCAATCGCCACCTCGAAGAGCTGCTCGTCCGGAACGAGCGCGTTCGCGAGGCCCCAGCGCAAGGCCTCGGGCGCAAGCACCGCGTCGCCGGTGAGGTTCATCTCCAGGGCCCTCGAGAGCCCGACGAGCCGCGGCAGCCGCTGCGTCCCACCGAAGCCCGGGATGATCCCGAGGTTGATCTCCGGCTGGCCGAAGACGGCGGACTTCGACGCGACTCGGAAGTCACACGCCATCGCCAGCTCGCAGCCGCCGCCGAACGCGATCGCGTTCACCGCCGCGACCGTGGACTTGCGGTTCTGGCCGAGCTCGCGGAGCAGCGCGTGGCCGGTATTGATCAGCTCTGCGCCGCCGGCCTCGTCCATCGAGGTGAAGGCCTTGATGTCGGCGCCGGCCGAGAAGACGACGGGGAGCGAGGAGTAGACGACCATCGCCTTCAGATCGTCGTCCGCCTTCACCTCGTCCCAGACCTTCCGGAGGTCCCGGATCACCTGCGGCGAGATGGCGTTCATCGGCGGGTTGTTGAGCCAGGCGATGGCGACCTCCCCGCGCCTCTCGAGCTTGACGGTGCCCTCACCCTCGGCCCGCGGGTAGGCGTAGAACCCCTGGCCGGACCGCAGGCCGAGGCGGCCTTGGGCCACGAGCCGCTTCACCGTTCGCGGAGGAGCGAACCGCTCCCCGTGGCTCTCGGCGTAGCGCTCGAGCTTCCCGAGCATCACGTCGAGCCCCTCCAGATCGGCCTTCCAGAAGGGTGGGAAGAGCCCGCGTCGAGGGTCGAGCCCCGCGCCGGCCATCATGCCAAGGTCGATCTCGCGGACGGTGGAGACGCCCTCCTCCAACAGCTTGCAGGCCTCCACCAGCGACTTGAGCACGAACAGATCGGCCAGCTCCTCGGCGTTGGGATCCGCGTCGCCCTCGATCTGCGGCTCCCCGTCCTTGTAGAAGCCATGCCCGCCCGACTTCGCGCCCAAGTGTCCCTGGGAGACGAGCTTCTGCATGCCCTTGTGGACATAGAAGCTCTGGCCGTAGGACTCGTTCAGGTACTCGGCGACGTGCAGGACGGTGTCGAGACCGAGCATGTCGATCAGGAAGAACGGCCCCATCGGCGAGACGTTCGCTGCCGCGACCCCCTCGTCGATCTTCTTGATCGAGAGCCCCTTCTCCTCCTGCTGGCGCCAAACCTCGCCGGCGGCCGAGTTGAGGATCCGGTTGACGACGAAGCCGGGTACCTCCCTGCAGGTGATTGGCTGCTTGCGGATCTTCTGGGCGAAGTTGAATGCCGCAGTCACGGTCTCGCGGGAGGTGTCCTCTCCGCTGATGATCTCGACCAGGGGCATCACCGAGGCGGGGAAGAAGAAGTGGAAGCCGACGACCTTGTCAGGACGGAGCGTCTCGCGTCCCATCTCGGTGATCGACAGCGACGATGTGTTGGAGGCGACGATCGCGTGACCCGGCGTCACCTCGTCGAGCTCCCGATAGACG
>DATDKQ010000008.1:0-7993 GCA_036519915.1 Solirubrobacterales bacterium
GCAGCTCGGCGCGCAGCTCCGCCTCATGGGACATATCGACCTCCCCGGCGACCCGAACGACGTAGGCGTCATCCGGACCTAGCCCCGAGCTGATTTCGAACTGCGGAATGTCTGCGCTTGGAGTTGCGGACACGAATCCCCTTTCCCCCTTAAGTGAGTCACATGCTACCCGCGGGGGCACTGCCGAGGGAATCGCGGGGATCAGGTGGAGACCGGCATCGGACGCGCGAGCAGCCGCTCGACGGAGGAGGCCGGAACCGGCTCCGCAAAGTGGAAGCCCTGGGCGTATCCGCAGCCCAGATCCCTCGCGACGCGGACCTGCTCGTCGGTCTCGACGCCCTCGGCGACGACGCCGATCCCGATCGTCTCCGCCATGTCGCTGACCGCCCGCACGATTGCGGCGTCGAAAGCGCTGTCGGTGACGTTCTCCACGAAGGTGCGGTCCAGCTTGACCATCGAGAGCGGCAGCCGCTTCAGGTAGCCGAGCGAGGAGAAGCCGACCCCGAAGTCGTCAAGGACCAGCCGCACCCCGAGGCGCTCGAGCGCGGCCAGGGTGCGCTCGACGAAGATGGTGTCCTCGAGCACGGTGCTCTCGGTCAGCTCCAGCCAGAGCGTGGAGGGCTCGATCCCGTTCGCGCTGATCGACCCCTCGATGTGCGGGATCAGCTCTGGATCGCCCAGCTGGCGGGCCGAGAGGTTGACCGCCACGCTGACCGGGGCGGAGTCCGGCTGGAGCCGCTGCCAGGCCGCCGCCTGGCTGCAGGCCTGCTCGATCACCCGGCGGCCGATCGGCACGATCAGCCGGGACTCCTCGGCGACGGGGATGAACGCGAGCGGTCCGATCAGGCCGCGCTCGGGATGGTCCCAGCGAAGCAGGGCCTCCATACAGGCGATCGAGCCGTCGTGGAGGCGGATCACGGGTTGGTAGTGGAGGAGCAGCTCCTCGCGCTGGAGCGCCCGCCGCAGGTCGTTCTCGGTCTGCATGTGCTCGATGACGCGGGAGCGCATCACCTCGTCAAAGATCTCGTAGCCGCCACGCCCGTGCTCCTTGGCGCGGTAGAGGGCCGAGTCGGCATCACGGATCAGGGCCTCGGGCTCCTCGGTGCCCGTCCCGATCGAGATCCCGATGCTCGCGCTGACGAAGTGCTCGCGCTCGCGCACGATCAGGGGGCGGGCGAGCGCTTCGGCGATCCGCTCCGCGATCCGGGTCGCGCCGCGCTCGTCGCCGACGTCCTCGGCGAGCACCGCGAACTCGTCGCCGCCGAAGCGGGCGACGGTGTCGCCCGGACGCAGAGCCTGCTCGATACGCGGGGCGACGGCGGCGAGCAGCTCATCTCCGGCCGCGTGCCCGAGGCTGTCGTTGACGAGCTTGAACTGGTCGAGGTCGAGGAAGAGCACGGCGATCGCGATCCGGCGCCGGGCCGCCACCGACAGGGCGTGCTGTAGGCGGTCGAGGAAGAGGCTGCGGTTCGGGAGTCCGGTGAGGGCATCGTGGAGCGCTTCGTGCTGGGTCCGCTCCTCGGTCCGGCGACGCTCGATCGCGTTGGCGAGCACGTTCGCGATCGCCTGCATGAAGTTGACGTCCTCCTGGCTGAACCCGTACTGCTCGGCCGCTGCCGCGACGAGCACCCCGTAGGGCTCCTCGTTTCCCTTGATCAGGACGATCGAGGCGCTCCGCATGCCCTGCTTCGCCTGCAGCTCGGACTGCTGGAAGCGCGTCTCCTCCTCCCAATCGTTGACCACCGTGGCGGTGTCCGTGGCGAGCGCGTAGCCGGACTGGTAGCGATAGTCCGCCGGGACCCGCGCCTTGCCGACGAGCTCCTCAGGCATGCCGACCGCGGCGACGAGCAGAAGCTCGTCCGTCTCCGGAAGGAGCTTGAGGACGCCGCCGTAGTCGACGTCGAGGACGTCGGTCAGGATCCGGCACGCCTCGCCGGCGAGCTCCTCGATGTCCGCGCCCTCCAAGGCGTGTTGACCGAACCGGGCGACCTCGCTCTGCTGATGGGCCTGAAGCCGGCTCGACTCCTCGCTGCGAGCGAGGGCGCCCGCAGTCTCAGTGAGCGCGCGCCGCTGCCGAAGCTGATTGCGGGCCTCCCAGGCGGCGAGCACCGCGATGCAGGTGCCGACGAAGAAGCCGAACCCCGAGAAGGGGAAGCCACCGCCGATGCCCAGGGAGAGGATGAGGGCCGCAGCGACGGCAGCCGCGCCGACGAGCGCGGTCCAGCGGGTCGGATAGGAGAGCGAGGCGAACAGGAACGGCAGCACCAGCAGCATCGTGTAGGCGCTGCTCGAGCCACCGTCCAGCGCGGCGAGGGTCCCGATCAGCACCAGGTCCGCGATCGACCAGCCGGCAAAGAAGAGGTCGCGGTACGGGCCGCTGACGATCCGCTCGAGGGGCATGGCTCTGATCAATGGAGCGCTGGTCAGCCCGAGCCCGATGATGGTGAGGATCAGCGCGCGATTCGCGTGGTCCCACGTCTCAAGCGCATAGAGAGCGCAACCAACCGAGACGATCACCGTGAGCCAGACGCCGACCTGAACCGACGCCAGGCGCGACTGGACTTCCTGCTCGCTGTTGCCTTCCACGGCCGCCCGTGTGTTTCCCCCGGTCACGCTGAACGTTCCTCCCTCGATGGCTCCGATAGCTTGCCGCAGGCGCCGCGCAGGCGAATCCGCACTACTGGGGAGATACTGGAAACCATCAGATGTACGACCAGCACGACGTCGAGACGCTCGAGCGTCAGTTCAATGCGGCGATGGAGGAGGCCGATACCGGCTCTGCCCTGGAGGCGGTGAGGCGCATTTATGATGAATTCGACCGCGGGGGGGAGGGACTTGAGGCTCTCCTGCACCCGGACTTCCAAATCCGGATGGAAACGGTCTTCCTCGACGACAAGACGTACAAGGGGCTGCGTGGCTACAAGCGGTGGCGCGCGGACATCGAGGAGCTCTTCGAGCGGGATCGCTTCCAGCCCGAGGGCCTTCGCGCCGCCCGCGACGGCCGCTGGGTCGTGCTGGGCCGCCTCCAGATCACCCAAAAGGACGACGCCGGCGACCTGGACGTCCCCCTCGCCCACGTGCTCGAGCAACGGGACCGCAAGGTGGCTAGCTTCACGGTCTACTCCGACATCTCGGCGGCGCTGGAGTCGGTGGGCCTGCCGGGGTAGCGCGCTTCGGTCGCTGCGGGTAGAGGGAGTACGCTGGATGTCGCGTTCGACTCGCTCCCCAGGCTACGAGCCGCCCGCAGTTCGTTGGGTCTTTCCGCACTCTGCCCTTCGCGCTTGACTCCCTAAGAGGAGCGGCAACCAACAGGTTCGGAGGTTGCTGTGACAGGCATACCCACGGATGGGCGTGCCCGCGTTCAGGACGTTCAGGATGAGTCCGGCGGTCGATAGGCCAAGCCGGCCCCCGGCCGCCTCCCCACCGCACGGAACCGTTTTCTCAGGCGGGATCTTGTCGTCGCGCAGGGTGAGTTTCCAGGGGCCGCCGCTGACGAGGCGGATGAGGGGTTCGCTCTCCGCGGCACAGATCACGATGATCGACCGACGCCGCGCGCCCGGCTGGGACGGCCAGCTTCAGAAGTACCTGGTCTCAGTCCAGGCCCGTGACGGCGAGGATGCGGTTGGCCGGGTACTTGCCGTGCTCGAGCCACACGGCTCGTTCTCCGCGTTCGCACTGGCAGTCGGACTCAACGATCAGTGAGGACGCCCAGGCTGGGTCCTAGAAGACCCGCCTGAGTAGATAGAGCACGACCAGTACCAGGATGATGATGATGAGGATGGTGACGATCGACACGTTGCCCTCCCTTCAGATTTCCGTATCTGGCCCCCTTCGGAACTTCCTTGTTCGCTCCACCCGGCCTACCCGCACGACACGATTTCTGAAACCCACCTGGCTTGGACCAATCCCCGTTGAGCGACGGTGCTCGGTAGATGAGCCTGACTCTCATCCGGTCGCGCGCTCGAAGAGGATCTCGGCATCTTCTCCGAGAGACTCCTGAGCTGAAGAAACGCCGGTGGGCGGGATGCGTTGTACGTCATCGACCCCAGCAACCAAAAAGGCCGCGTCGACGGCCGGCGGAGCTGCGGCAACCGGTTCGGTGTCAGGTAGGTAGTAGAGCAGCGGTTCGCTCGCATCGGATGGGACGACGAGAAGCCGTCCCCCGGAGGGCGGGGGCCCGAGCCGCTCCGCGGTGCCGCGCCAGTCGGGTCGCTGAAGGCCGCTGACCACGGTCGTCGCCGCGAGGCTCCAAGCGAGTCCGATCCCGGCGATCAGCCCGATCCCGATACGCCACGCTCGGCGGTGCGCGAGTGCCGCGAGCTCTACGGCGAGGGCCAGCAGCAGCATGACCAGCGCGGGTGTCAGGTTGCGGGCAGCGAGGATCGGCAGTCCAGCGGCCGCGGCGACGACCGGTGGAATGCCGGCGCCGGCGGCGAGAGCCACTGCGAGTCGGGCCCCGAGGGCGCTATCGGTCCAGGCGCGCCACGCGAGAATCGCAAACCCGGCCAGGAAAGCGAGCGCGATCAGCGGCGTCAGCTGATAGATGCCGCGGACTCCGAGTCGCTCCCCGAGCGCAAATTGGACCGGCACCGTCTCCAGGCCCCTCATCGTGAACTGCTGGCTCGGCTCTTCAGTGCTGTGCAGGCCGAACTGGTGCAGGGCCAGGATCGCGAGCGGGATCGAGGCGATCGCGACGATCCCAGTGGCGACGAGTACCCGAGGGCGAGTGTGGCGCGCTAGCAGCAGCACCGCCTCGGTGCCGACGACGAACGCCGCGAAGTAGTGGGTGGCGATCGCGAGTATCGCGGTGAGGGCCCATACCCCGAGGTTTCGCGGGGTCGGCTCGCGCCAACAGCGGACAAACGCGCCCGCGGACAGCAACGCGAGCAGGCCGAGCAACGCGTAAGCGCGCCCTTCCTGGCTGTAGTAGACGAGGAACGGGTTGAACGCGACGAGCGCGGCCGCGATCACGGCAACCCGTCCGACACCGAACCGCCGCGCGACGAGCGCAGCGACAGGAATCATTGCGGTTCCGAAGAGCATCGATAGGGACCGCAGGCCGACCTCGCCGACCCCAAACACGCGCGTCCATCCCCAGGACAGGACGTAGTAGAGCGGCGGCGTACGCTCGCTGTCGGGGATCGTCTTGAGCGTCTCGATCAGCGATCCGTGCAGGACGTGTCCGGCCGTGACGGCCTCGTCGTGGTCAAAGGACTGCACATCGAGCGTTGCGAAACGCAGCGCGGCGCCGGCGAGCGTGAGCAGCAGTACCAGCCGCAGGTCCGAGTCGCTGCGAAGACGCCGCGTCCAGCCAGCTACTCGTGCTGTCGCTGGGGAGGAAGGAGATGGCATGACGGCCTGCTTCGCACCGGTCCGGGACTTATGACCGCATGGCGCGCACGAGGATGGTGTACCGCCGTCCCGACCGGCGGCCGCGGATCGTATTGCCTCAGCCCGGACGCGCGAATGACGAACGGGCCCCCGCCGGGGCCCGTTCGCTTCGGGGGATCGATATGGACGCCGAACGCATTCAGCGTCGTTTGTGATGGACGAGTCTGGTCAGGAGGTCGAGCCGCTCGACTGCGTGCCCGACTGATTGCTCTGGTTCTGGTTCTGCCCCTGCTTCGGTGCGGCACCCGGAGGCGGGCCGCAGTGGAAGGTGCCGGTCCCGGGCGCTCCGGCGTCCCGGAGCTTCTCGGGGAGCTTGGCCCTGCAGGCCTCGAATGCCTTCTGGAGCTTCTCCCGGTCGCCGGTGCTCGCCGGCTTCGGCGGTCCCTGGCTCGGATCGATCTTGCCCGGGTCGGGAGGGCCGGGAGCGCCGTTGTCTTCCATGCACGTCCGGAAGTCCTCCAGCTTCTGCCGGTCCGCCGCCGAGAGATTCGGGTCCGCGAACGCGACGCCGGCCGCGCCGCCGGGCGGGGCCGGCATCTGGTAGGTCCGTGCTCCACTGCTGGTGCCGGTCTTGCCGCCGCTTTCGCTGCTGCCGTTGTCCGCCAGCGAGACGGCGGCGAAGCCGACGGCGGTGATCCCTGCCGCCAGCAGTGAGAGGCCCAGCGGGCCGAATCGGATCGTGATGCTTCGTTTCCTCTTCATCACCACTCCTTCTGATGGATCCCGGTCGCGCCGGGCTCGCCGACCATGAAGCCAGCGGGGGCTGAGAGGAGGATGAGACCGGGCTAAGAAGCGGCTTGAGGTTCGCTCGGAGCAGCCGTGGCGAGCTTGGCTTCTTGGCGCTCCGGGGCGATCCGGATCACGTTCCAGGCGAGCCCCAGCCTCTCCATCGTGCGAATGACCAGGGCGGAGGGATCGAGCTCCCAACGCCGCAGGCCGTGCACGGCCGAGCGCGGGAACGCGTGGTGGTTGTGGTGCCAGGACTCTCCCAGCGAAGGCAGCGCGAGCCAGAAGACGTTGGTCGAGTGGTCCTCCACCTCGAAGCGGCGCGTCCCGAGGAAGTGACAGATCGAGTTGACGCTCCAGGTGACGTGGTGGACGAGGAAGACCCGAACCAGGCCTCCCCAGAGCAGGCCCGTGGCGGCGCCGAGCAGCGTGCCGGTGAGGAGATAGCCGACGAGCGCAGGCAGCGCGAGTCCGAGCAGGACCAGGCCGACAAAGCGACGGTTGATGAAGCGCATCCCGGGGTCCTCATACAGGTCCGGCGCGTACTTCTTCCAGTCAGCGCGCCCGTGCTCGGAGAGCAGCCAGCCGGTGTGCGCGTGCCAGAGCCCGTGCAGCACGCCGCTGACGCCGTCGCCGTGGCCGACGTGCGGGCTGTGCGGGTCGCCCTCGACGTCGGTGTGGGCGTGGTGCTTGCGGTGGTCGGCGACCCAGGCGATCACCGAGCCCTGCACCGCCATCGAGCCGAGGAAGGCGAAGAGGTACTCGGTCGGTTTATGGGTGCGGAAGGAGCGGTGGGTCAGCAGGCGGTGGTAGCCGACCGTGATGCCGGTGGCGGTGAGCAGGTACATCACCGCCAGGATGGTCAGGTCCGTGGCGCTGACGATGCGGTTCCAGAAGAGCACGATCGCGGCGAGCGTGGCCAGGAAGGGGACGACGACGGCGCCGAGGTTGGCGAGCTTGGTGGTTCGAGACATTGTGTGGGTCATGCTGCGAGATTAGGCAGGGAGCCGACACGAGTGTTAGCCTCATTGCCAACTTCGAACCTCATTTCTTATCACTCAGATGACAAAAGATCTCGGTGCCGAGCCATGGCGCGCGCTGCCAGCCGAGCTCGCCGACGCGATCGAGCCCGAGCTCCCCGCGGCGACCGAGGAGATCCTGGCCGCGATCGCCCGCGAGGTGCCCGAGTACGCCCGGCCGCTGGAGGGGTCCTTCGGCGCCGGCATCCGCACCGGGGTCACCGAGGCGCTGCGCCAGTTCGTCGCCCTGATCCGCGAGCCCGACGCGGGGCGGGAGTCCGGCCGTGACGTCTACGTCGGGCTCGGACGCGGCGAGCTGCGGCAGGGCCGCACCCTCGACTCCCTGCAGTCCGCCTACCGCGTCGGCGCTCGCGTGGCGTGGCGGAGAATCTCGGCCGCCGCGCGGCGCCGCCACGTCGATCCGGACCAGCTCGCCGTCCTCGCCGAGGCGATCTTCGCCTATATCGATGAGCTGTCGGCCGACTCGGTTGAGGGCTACGCCCAGGCGCAGCGCGAGCAGGAGGGCGAGCGGCAGCGCCGTCGCCGCGAGCTGCTCGCCCTGCTGCTGCGGGACCCGCCCGCCGAGGAGTCCGAGCTGAGGGCCGCGGCGCAGGCGGCCGGCTGGCGTCTGCCGCGCAGCGCCGCGCCGCTGGCGGTGGCGGAGGCCGACCTCGCCCGCGTGGCCCGCCGCCTGCCGCCCGACGCCCTGGTCGGCTCTGTGGATGGAATCGGCTGCGCCCTTGTCTCAGGAGCGGCGAGCCCGAGCCGGAACTCCGAGCTCGGGCGGGCTACGGAATCGGTCACGGCGGCGCTCGGCCAGTCCGTCCCGCGCGCCGAGCTGGGCTCTTCATGGGCCC
>DATDKQ010000009.1:0-9241 GCA_036519915.1 Solirubrobacterales bacterium
GCGCCAGGTGCGTGCTGTCGACACCGAGGAGCTGCCCCAGCTCTCGCGCAACCGCCACGAACATCTCTGACGGTGAAACGCCCTCCGCCACCAGGGTCGCAACGCGTCTCAGGGCGGCCTGCTCGTCGGCCAGCGTCGCCACCTCGCGACGGGCGTCGGCATTCGCGATCGCCGTCGCCACCAGATCGGTGAACTCTCCGATCCGTTCCTCGCTGTCGGCCGGCAGTGGCTCCTCCCCCCGGGCGCCGGCTACAGCAACCCCCCAGAGGCGCCCTTGAATGACGATCGGGCATCCGACTGCGCCGCGAATCCCTGCGGTCTTGGCGATCTCCCCCGCGGGGCCGGTGGCCGTCGAGTAGTCGTCGATGCGGGCGGGCCGCTCAGTCTCGACAACGAGTGAAACGGTGTTTCTTCCCTCGACAGGAAGTCGCTTGCCGACCGGGAACTCCCCGACATCCCTCCCTCCGAATGCGATCACCGTGAAGGTACCGTCGCCCTCGGCACGCGCCATGTCGAACTCCTCGACGCCGAGGAGCTGTTGGAGTTCATCGCAGACGGCGGGCAGGAGCCGCTCTGGCGACATGCCGCGCGCCACGAGCGTTGCGACCCGTCGCAGAGCGGCCTGCTGATCCGCCAACCTGCTCACCTTGGTTCGCGCATCACTGTTTGCGATCGCCGTCGCAACGAGCTCGGTGAAGGCTGTCAGGTGTGCCTCGGCGTCAGCGGGGAGCGGCGAGTCCTGCGACCAGGCCAGCATCAACCCCCATTGACCGCTCTCGACCGTGATCGGCGCTCCGACCAGTGACATCGCCCTGCCGGCGAAGACCGTGGAAGGCTGAACGCTCTCGAGGTCGTCGATCCGCACCACGCGGCCGCTGCGACGCACCGCGGCGGCCACCGGCGCGTCCTCCACCTTCACCCGGTCGAAGGTCGGCGGATCCTTGCCGGGCCTGCTCCACTCGGCGGCGGTGACGACCTCGTCTCCCTTGTAGAACTCGATCCAGGCTCCGTCGACGTCGAGCAGCGTCCCGGCCTCTCTGGCAACCGCGCCGAGTAGCTCCGGCGCCTCCACGCCCTCCGCCACCAGCGTCGCAACCCTCCGCAGTGCCGCCTGCTCGTGCGCCAGCTCACTCCGAGCCAGCTCGGTGACCTCAGCTCGCCGGGTCGCGCGACCCGCAAGCACGCCGACCAGGGCCCCGACCGCGATCAGGGCACTCAGGTCCGCCAGGTTCTCGGCGTTGGGGAAGGAGTGCGCGTGAGTCGGGGCGATGTAGTACCAGTCGAAGGCGATCACGGCCGCCAGGGCGGCTGCAACGGCGTACCCGGGGCCCAGGTACCGGAAAGTCGCCAGGACGGCCGCGACCAACACGGCGATCAGCAGAAGAATGAGGATGGTGCTGTTGGCGGCGATGACGGCGACGGAGGTCGCCGCGAACACTGCAATCCCAGCGACGAACGCGAGCGCCGCCTCGGCGCCCAAGGGGAGCCGAGCGCCCCTAGGAGTCGCCATCGGCCAAGGCTATCGAGTGCAGGAGGGCCGGCTGGCCCGGTCGGCCTTGTCGGTCCCCCAAGTAACTCCCGTGCTGACCGCTACTCCACACCAAGGAGGCGGAAGAGCCGGTCGCCCGCCAGATTCTCCTTCGTGATGAAGGGCAGCTTCACCTCTCCATCCCCGCTCTGGATCTCGTCGTCGATGTCGCCGTCGGTCGATGTCAGCACGACCCTCGGCCTCCATGGGAGGGCAGCGAGCTCCGTGCCGAGCTCGATCCCGTCGCGATCCGGAAGCCCGACGTCGACCAGCGCGGCCTGAGGCTGGGTGGCGTTGGCCGCGGTGAGGGCGGAGGCAGCGTCAACGGCCGTCGCCACCACCTCGCCGCCCCTCGACCTCACCACCCTGCTCGCGAGGGCGAGAAAGTCCGGATCGTCGTCAACGATGAGAATCGACACTGCCACGAGGCGATCATCGCAAGCGCCTGCGCGTGCGTAAGTAGGGAGAACCCGAGAGTGCGCGCGAGTGGGGTCTCCATGCCCAAACACTCCGGTCAACCGGAGCACCACTCTCGGGGGTACGGGTATGGCCGAGGGTCGACCTCGCCGCGATAGTGCGGGGCATGAATCCCAACCTGTCACTGGTGGACCCGGCCGGCCTCGCCCCCCTCTCCCCCGGGCCGAACGAGATCCGGCTCCTTGTCGCCCATGGCGACAACCTCTCGAGGGCGGGGCTCCAGGCCCTACTCGACGACGAGCCGGACATAGTTGTTGCCGGGTCCGCCGGTGACGGGGAGGCCGTGATCGCCGAGGTCGAGAGGGTTCACCCCGACGTGGTGCTGATCGACAGCGGACTTCCCGGCGTCGACGCCGTCGAGGTCACCCGGACGATCATCGCCGAGCCCGGCATCTCACGCGTGCACGTCGTCGTCCTCGGCGACTCCGACGCCGACGAGGAGGTGCTCGCCTCCCTCCGCGCGGGCGCCAGCGGCTTCCTGCCGAGTGAGACCGAGGCCGTGGCTCTTGTAGCTGCTGTACGCGCCGTCGCTGCGGGGGAGGCTGCCGTTTCACCGGCCGTCGTCCGCCGCGTGATCTCCGAGCTCGCCGCGCGGCCCGACCCCGGCCTTCCCGGTCCGGAGCAACTCGACGAGCTCACCCCGCGCGAGCTAGAGGTGATGGGTCTGGTCGCGGGGGGTCTCAGCAACGACCAGATCGCGGATCACCTGGTGATCAGCCGGGCGACTGCGAAGACCCACGTCAGCCGGGCTCTCTACAAGCTGCATGCTCGGAACCGGGCACAGCTCGTCACGCTCGCCTATGAGACCGGGCTCGTCCAGCCCCGCCAGCCGGCGGTGGACGGGTTCGGAGAGACCGCGGCGATCGTCGCTGCGTAGACACGTGATTGCTGTGCGCAACCGGCAGACCGAGCGCCGCTGGCTCTAGTGGATAGGGCGGCCTGACATGCCGATTGTCGCGTGTCCTGTCTGCGGCGTAGAGCAATACGCAGCGATGTCATACGTCGGGGTCGCGCCCTGCACCAACTGTGACGGCCCCCTCGACACGACTGACCCTCAGTCGACGACCGTGAGCTCCTTCGAGGTGCCGCTCAGGTTGCGATACCCGTCGCCCGTCACCACCACCAGGTCCTCGATCCGAACGCCAAAGCGGCCAGGGAGGTAGATCCCCGGCTCGACTGTGACGACGTTGCCCTCGCGCAGCTCGTCCTCGGAAGTGGTCGCGAGCCGGGGGCTCTCGTGGACCTCGAGCCCCACTCCATGGCCTAGGCCGTGCCCGAAATGGTCCCCGTGCCCCGCCTCGGCGATCATCTCGCGCGCCACGGCGTCGACCTCCTTGCCCGAGGCGCCAACGCGGATCGCGGCGAGCGCGGCCAGCTGGGCCGCGAGCACGAGGTCGTAGACCTCACGCGCCTCCTCCCCGGGATCGCCGGTCGCGAACGTCCGGGTGCCGTCAGAGCAGTAGCCGTCGAGCTCCGCGCCCATGTCGAAGACCACCAGCTCTCCCGGGCCTATCTCTCGGTCGCCGGGCTCCGCGTGCGGCAGAGCGCCGTTCTCGCCGGCCGCGATGATCGGCGGAAAGGAGGGCTCCGCACCCAGCTCGCGGATCCTCGCCTCGCAGGCGCGGGCGACATCCCTCTCGGTATGCCCGGCGAGGCCGCGCTCGATCGTCCATTCGAAGACCCCGTCGGCGAGCTCCGACGCGGCGGCCATCCGCTCGATCTCCTTCGGCTCCTTCACAGCGCGAAGCCTCTCGACGAGGTCGCCTGCCGGGACCAGGTCGACCTCCTCGCCCACCGCGGCCTCCAGGCGGGCGAGCTGCCGCACGCTCAGCTTGGCGTCCTCGAAGCCGACCCTCCCCTGCATTCGAGCCGCGATCTGGGGCACCAGCTCGCGCTCGGCCTCGGGTCGCTCCCACTCCTCTCCCACCTCGCGCTCGGCACGCTCCGTGTAGCGGAAATCGGTGAAGAAGATCCTCTCCTCGCGGCCGACCAGGCAGGCGCCGTTGGTCCCCGTGAAGCCGGAGAGGTAGCGGACGTTCGTCAGGTCAGAGACGAAGAGCTGGTCGAGCTCGCGTTCGGCGATCAGCCCGACCAGGCGCTCCGCCCTGCTCATACGCCCAACCTCTTTGCGATCAGCTCCAGGGCTTCGTGGTAGCCGTCCGGTCCCTTCCCGTAGATCTGGCCGACCACGACTTCCAGGCCCTCGAACACGGAATGGCGGCGCCACTCCTCGCGCTTGCTGATGTCGGAGATGTGGACTTCGACGGTCGGGATCCCGGTCAGATCGAGAGCATCGCGGATCGCCCACGAGTAGTGGGTCCAGGCGCCGGCGTTGACTATCGCGGCGTCGGCGATCTCCGGCAGCCGGTGCAGGTGCTCGACGAACTCGCCCTCCGAGTTCGTGTGGAAGAAGAAGGCCTCCAGCTTCAGGTCACGGGCGAATCGCTTGATCCTCACTTCCAGCTCGGGCAGCGTGAAGTCGCCGTAGATGTCCTTGTCGCGGCTGCCGAGCATGTCGAGGTTGACCCCGTGCAGAACCTCGACGCGGTTGCGGGTCGTCGGGCTCACCGGAGCTCCTCCACGGCCGCGCGGACCCTATCCGGGTCCACCGACTCGCCCCAGCGCGGCTCGCCGGGCCGCTCGATGAGCACGAAGCCGAGGCCCTCGCTGGTCCGCTTCTTGTCGCGGCCGATCGCCTCGACGACATCGTCGACCGAGACCGCCGAGTCGAGGGACACGGGCAGGCCATGGGAGGCGAGCAGCCCCTCGACGTCGGTGCGCAGGTCATCGGCGCCGGACAGGCGAAGGGCTGCCAGAAGGCCGAGGCCGACCGCCTCGCCGTGCCGGTAGCGCGTGTAGCCCGTCGCCGTCTCGATCGCGTGGCCCACGGTGTGGCCAAGGTTGAGTACCGCGCGCCGGCCGGAGTCGCGCTCGTCGTCGGCCACGATCGCGATCTTCGTCCGCGCGCACTCGAAGATCAGGTCGCCGAGGGTGGCGGGATCCAGCGCGTCGATCTGCCCCACGCGCTCCCAGAGGGGGTCGCCGGCGATCAACCCGGTCTTCACGACCTCGACGAATCCGGCCGCGAGCTCCTCGGCGGGCAGCGTCGCCAGCACTGTTGGATCGGCGAGGACAGCGATCGGCTGGTGGTAGGCACCGACGTAGTTCTTGGCATCAGGCAGATCGACGCCCGTCTTGCCGCCATACGCCGAGTCCACCTGAGCCACCAGCGTGGTCGGAGCCTGAACGAATGGAATGCCGCGCTGGTACGTGGCGGCGCAGAACCCGGCCAGGTCCCCGACCACGCCGCCGCCGAAGGCGAGCACGCAGTCGTCGCGGCGGGCGCCTGCCTCGGCCAGCTCGCGCAGCACGCGCTCTGCCTCGGTGATCGTCTTCGATGACTCGGCCCCCTCGACCTCGATCGTCGTCTCGCGCCGCGGAAGCAGGCGAGCGTGCTGCTCGAGCGCGCCGGAATCCGCGACGCAGAAGGTGCGCGCCGGCAGTTCCGTCGGCAGCGTCTCGCGGGCGTCGTCGAGCAGCCCGACCGCTCCCTCGCCGACCACGGCCGGATATGCACCGCCCTCGGAGTCTGCCCACGCCATGCGGACGCTGGGCTCGCTCTGCATGGCGGCGAGCCAGGGGGCGGCCCCCTCGGCCGCGATCCCCGCCTCCGACGGCAGGATCGCCCGGGCGAGCCTCTCGTAGGTCGGGCGCCGGGCGGCGAAGAGACGGGAGAACTCCTCGCGATCCCGGGCAAGGGGGCGCCCGGAGCCCGAGACGCGCTCCCATGCGACCTCCTCCTCGACGTCGCACCAGACGGGCAGGTGCTGGGCGAGCGCCCGCTGCACCGCGACCCGCTCGATCGCGCCGCCGCCCAGGGACACCACCGAGGACGGGCCGCCCACCTGCGCCGCGAGGGCGTCGAGGACCGAGACGACGAGGCGCTCCTCGCGGTGCCGAAACTCCTGCTCTCCCTCGCGATCGAAGAACGACTCGATCGGCTCGCCGAACTCCCCCTCGAGCAGCTCGTCGGTGTCGATCAGGCCGAGCCCGAGCCGCTCGGCGACGGCCTGCGCCGCCCTCGACTTGCCCGCCCCCATGAAGCCGATGAAGACGAGCCCGTGATGGGCTACCGGCGCCATCCGATGCGCTCCTTGTATGCCGAGAGCACCGAGAGCACGTCGTCGATGTGGTCTCCCCCGAACTTCTCGCGGTAGGCCGCGGCGACGACCAGGGCCACCATCGACTCCGCGACGACGGCCGCGGCGGGGACAACTGTGGAGTCCGTCCGCTCGCGCATCGCCTGCGCGGGCTCCTTGGTCTCCGTGTCGACCGAGCGGAGCGGCTGCGTCATCGTGGAGATCGGCTTGATCGCCGCCTGCACCACGAGCGGCTCGCCGTTGGTCATCCCGCCCTCCAGGCCCCCGGCCCGGTTGGTCTCGCGGTACCAGCCGCGATCCTCGGACCAGAAGATCTCGTCGTGGGCCTCCGAGCCAGGCCTCCCGGCGACGTCCCAGGCCTCGCCGAGCGAGACACCCTTGACCGACTGGATCGAGCAGATCGCCTGCGCCAGCCGTCCGTCGAGCTTCTCGCTCCAAGAGACATGGGATCCGATGCCCGGGACGAGCCCGAAGGCGCGCACCTCGAACTTGCCGCCCAGCGACTCGTTCTCCTTCCGCAGGCGGTCGATCTCCTCCACCATCGCCTGCGAGATGTCCGGGTCGAGATTGCGCACCGGCGAGTCGTCGACGCCCTCGAAGTCCTCTGGGGAGAGGTCGTCGCGCGGCGGCGTGCTCACCGAGGCGATCTGGATCACGTGGCTGTGGACCTGGACTCCGACGGCATCGAGGAAGCCCTTGGCTATCGAGCCCGCCGCCACCCGGGCAGCGGTCTCCCGGGCGCTGGCGCGCTCGAGCACGTTGCGGACGTCGGTGAACCCGAACTTCTGCAGGCCCGCGAGATCGGCATGCCCCGGCCGGGGCAGGTGAGTCTCCTCGACCTCTGCCTCCACCGGCCACGGGTTCATCCGCTCGTCCCAGTTCGGGTAGTCGCGGTTCGCGACCAGCACGGCGATCGGGCTGCCGAGCGTGCGCCCGTGCCTGACGCCCGAGCGGATCTCGACGGTGTCGCTCTCGATCTTCATCCGTCCGCCGCGCCCGTGACCGAGCTGGCGGCGCGCCATCTCACGATCGAGAGCCGCCCGGTCGAGCTCGAGCCCGGCAGGCATGCCCTCAACGATCGCGACGAGCCCGGGGCCGTGCGATTCGCCCGCTGTCGTGAACCTCAAAGTCACGCCGCCAGCGTAAATGGCGGGGCTCCGCGGCCACGGTCAGGTGGTTGCGCGGCCTAGAGGCGAAGTGCCATCGCAACCAGCCCGCCGAGGGCCAGGCAGGGGGCGAACGCGATGGTGCGGCTGCGGGCCGCCCAGCCGTGCCGGGCTATCAGGGCCAGGCCGACCACGGACCCGGCGGCGAAGGCCACCACCATCGCCTCGACGACGGCTGCGCCGATATAGACGCCGAGCACTCCCGCCAGCTTGACGTCGCCGAGCCCCATGCCATCCGGGCGGATCAGGGCGGCGGCGAGCAGAAAGCCCGCAGCCCCGGCCCCGGCAGCGAGCCGCTCCGGCAGCTGATCGGGAGCGAACAGCCCATACAGCGCGAGCGCGAGCGCCAGGCTGGCGATGAGGGGCCCGTCGGGCACCAGCCTGGTGCGCAGGTCGCTGACCGTAACGACGCCGAGCATCACGACGAGCGAGGCGTCGAGGAGCGCTGCGGCCATATCGTTGAGAGCGCCGTGGCGCCCGACCTCTCCCCCGTGTAATCGTGGCAGCGCGACGCCTGCTGATCGTGTTGCTCGTCCTGCTGGGGCTCTCGACCCTGGCGGCGGCGCTGGTGCCCCAGCGAACGCTGAACGAGGGCGGCACGACGGGCACGACGACGACGCAGGCGACGACCACAGCGCCGTCGGCCACCCCGAACCCCGCCTTCCTCCGCCCGACGAAGATCACCGTCGGCGGCAAGAAGTTCCCCGTCGTCTCTCCCATCCACGTCGGAGATCAGCTCAGGCTGCTGGTCCGCTCCCGCTTTCCGGCCGAGATCGAGATCCCCGAGTTCGGCCTGCTGGGCTTCGCGTCGCCGGATGCACCCGCGCGGTTCGAGCTGCTCCCGGACACCCCCGGAACCTTCGGGATCCTCTTTGCCGCCTCCCGCAAGCCCGCCGGCCAGATCGTGGTGGTGGCTCCCGCCGGGACCGGGCAGGGCGCCAAGAAGGCGAAGAACGGGAAGGACGCGAAGAAGGGGAAGGGCTCTAAGTCTCGAGCTCCCGCGGGATCAGATCGAGCTTGATCAGGGCTCCCTCGCGGACGACCTCGACCTCGATCCCCTGCCCGATCCGCTCCGCGACCATCAGTCGCTGAAGATCGCCCACATCGCCCATCGGCTCACCATCCACGGCCACGATCAGGTCCTCGGAGTGAAGTCCGGCCCGGCCCGCCGGGCTGCCCGTCACGACCTCGACGACCTCGATCCCCTTCTCGCGACCCAGACGAGTGGCGATCCTGGGCGGCAGCGGCCGCGACCCGCCGACGATCCCGATGTAGGCACGGCGGACCCGGCCCTCGTTCATTAGGGACGAGATGATCCTCCGGGTCGCTTCGTTGATCGGGACTGCGAGGCCGAGCCCGATGCCGGCAACCGCCGTGTTGATCCCGACGACGCGGCCGAGACCGTCGGCCAACGCCCCGCCCGAGTTGCCGGGGTTGAGCGCAGCGTCGGTCTGGATCACGTTCTCCACCAGACGCACGGCCGAGCCCGACTGGGTGGGGAGCGATCGCCCGAGGGCGGACACGACGCCGGCAGTCAGGGTGCCGGCCAGACCCATCGGGCTGCCGATCGCTACGACGAGCTGGCCGACGCGCAGGTCGTCGGCGTCGCCCAGCTGGGCGGGCGCCAGGTCGCGGGCGTCGACACGGACCACGGCCAGGTCGGAAAGCGCATCCGACCCGACAACCTCCGCGCTCAGCTCGCGCCCGTCTGAGAAGGTGGCGCTGAGGCCGCTGCCGCCGGCCACCACGTGGGCCGAGGTCAGCATGAAGCCGTCCGAAGAGATCGCGACCCCGCTGCCGGCGCCCTCGGCTCGTCCGCGACGGGTGCGCCTGGAGACAGCCAGGTGCGCCACCGATGGCGTCACCCGCTCGGCCACTCCGGACACCGTCCGGGAGTAGGCGTCGAAGGC
>DATDKQ010000010.1:0-12788 GCA_036519915.1 Solirubrobacterales bacterium
GCGCTCCTGCGGGTAGCCGTAGTAGATCTTCCCGAGCGCGCTCGCCGGGAAGAAGTGGCCGAACGGTGCCGGGCTGGCGTCCGGGCGGTAGTCCTCCCACGCCAGGTCCAGGTAGCAGACGGCCTTCGGGTGAGCCAGCGTACTGGCCTGCCAGGTCGTGTGGAGCCGCTGGATTTCGGCCGGAGTGGTCAGGAAGCCGTCGATGTCGTAGATGTCCACGGCGCGCCTGCCCGTCCGCTGCCGCGGGGTCACCCGGCCGATCTGCCAGTCCCAGCGCATCGGGTGGCCGCGGCGGTTCAGGTGCGGCGGGTACCAGCAGGACCCGCCGTGGCCTGCCATGCAGGGCACCGGGGCGGGCAGTGGGACCACGCGCCAGCGGAACGCCAGTACGGTGTGCCCGGCCCGGCCGGCGGTGAGCACCTCGACGCGGTGCGGGCCCAAGGCGAGCTTCCTGGCCTGGAAGACCCTGCTGTGCGGCATCGCGCGCCACGGCCCATGATCGACCCGGTAGCTTTGCGTCACCGGGCCGCTGGCCGCACGGTAGTGCGGCGCGCTCACCTGGAAGTACTCCTGCCTGGAGGCGGTGTGGTGCTCGGGCAGCCCGTTAAGGAATCCGGACACCGGCGGCGGGCCGCTGGGGTAGCGCCGGACCGTGCGGCGGGCCGTGTAGCTGCGCGACGAGCGGATGACGCGGAACGTGAAGGTCGCGGGGTCGGTCTCGACGACCTCGGTGGCCGTCTCGGTGATCTTCAGGTACTTCCCCGTGTCGGCGTGCCCGGCGACGTAATGCCGCGCGGCGAACGGCGTGACCGTGGCGTCCGCGGCCTTGGCGCAGTGCCTGCCCCGCCCGCCGGACCGTGCTGCGCAGGCCTTCCATACGTAGGCGACCGCGAAGCTCAGCAGCCTGTCGCCGGGCGGCAGCGGTGACGGGCGCCAGGACAGCCCGGTCGCCCGGACGGGTGAGCCATCCCGCGGCAGGCCCGCTATCCGCAACGTGCCGCTGGAGACCGGCGGGCTGATCGCCGCGGCCCGCGCGGGCCGCACGGCCGGGGATCCGCGGGCCGCGCCGGCGGGGGCCGCGGTCTCCAGCGGGAGGGCGAGCGCGGCCGCCGAGACCAGGCAGGCAAGGATTCGCCATGGCGCCGTGGTGCGAGTCATCGCGGTGAGCCCCTTCCGCTATCCATGGGCCGGGCCTGGCCGCTTTCGTTCTCGCTCGGATGAGCGGATATTAGAACACACTCGTGCGTTCAGCAAGGCTGCTTCTGGTCGTTAATATTGCTGTCCGAGCGGCCGGGACGGTAGATTCACCTGGGTGCGTGCCATCACGAGCGAGATCGCCAGCCAGCCTGCCCTGTGGCGGAAGGCCGCGGACATGGCCCTGGCCGTCGCTGGCCGGCTTCCAGCGCCCGGCGAGCCGGCTGCCGCCATCGGGTGCGGGACCTCCCATCACATCGCGCGGGCCTACGCCACGCTCCGCGAGGAAAGGGACCTGGGCACGACGGACGCGGCGATCGCCTCCGGGCTGTCGCCGCGCCGGAGCTACGGGCGCGTGGTCGCCATCTCACGCTCCGGTACCACCACGGAGGTCCTGCGCACGCTCGAAGGGCTCAGGGGACGCGTCGCCACGGTCGCGGTCACGGCGGTCCCCGGTTCGCCGGTCGCGTCGTCCGCCGACGACGCGGTCGTGCTCGACTTCGCGAACGAGCAGTCGGTCGTGCAGACGCGCTTCGCGACCACGGCGCTCGCCCTGTTGCGCGCGCACGTCGGCGACCGGCTCGAAGCCGCGATAGCCGACGGGGAAGCGGCACTCGCCAGCGCGCTGCCAGTGCAGCCCTCGGAATTCAGGCAGTTCGTGTTCCTCGGGCAGGGCTGGACCGTGGGGATAGCGAACGAGGCGGCGCTCAAGCTGCGCGAAGCGGCCGCCGCGTGGACCGAGGCGTACCCGGCGATGGAATACCGCCACGGCCCGATCAGCGTGGCCGGTCCCGGAACCCTCGTGTGGGCCATCGGACCCGTCGATCCGAGCGTGCTCGCCGACGCGGCCGACACTGGGGCCACTATCGTCGACGGGGGGTCAGATCCGATGGCCGAGCTCGTCCTCATCCAGAGGATGGCCGTCGAGCTCGCCGAGGCCCACGGGCTCGATCCCGATCATCCGAAGCACCTGACTCGCTCGGTCGTGCTGCCGTGAGTCACAGCCGCTCGCGCGGGAGGTCCTGACCGTGGCCGAGGTCTCGTTCCACGAGGTCACGAAGGTCTTCCCGAACGGGACGACGGCGGTCGAGGCGCTCAGCTGCACCATCGCCGACGGCGAGTTCATGGTCCTCGTCGGACCGTCCGGCTGCGGAAAGACGACCGCCCTCCGGATGGTCGCCGGGCTCGAGGAGCCCACTGCCGGGGCGATCGCCATCGGCGGAGAGGTCGTGAACGGCGTCTCTCCCCAGGACCGCGACATCGCGATGGTGTTCCAGAACTACGCGCTGTATCCGCACAAGACCGTCCTCCAGAACCTGGCCTTCGGGCTGCGGCAGCATAAGATGCCGGCCGCCGAGATCGCGGAGCGAGTCAGGGAGGTGAGCTCGCTCCTGACGCTCAATGAGCTTCTGGATCGCAAGCCCTCCCAGCTCTCAGGCGGCCAGCGACAGCGGGTGGCGATGGGGCGCGCGCTCGCCCGCAGGCCCCGCGTCTACCTGCTCGACGAACCGCTCTCGAACCTGGACGCACAGCTGCGGACGCAGCTTCGCGCCGACCTCAAGCAGCTGCACCAGCGGTTCGCCACCACGACCATCTATGTCACGCACGATCAGGTCGAGGCCATGACGCTGGGCGACCGCATCGGCGTGATGTCTGGCGGGAAGCTGCTCCAGCTGGGGACGCCGCAGGAGATCTATCGGCGCCCGGCGAACGTGTTCGTGGCAGGGTTCATTGGCAGCCCTCCGATGAACCTGCTCAGCGCCTCCGCAACGGACGGCCGTGTGGATGCTGGCGATCTCGTGCTCGAGGTCTCCGGCGCCCCCGGCCGCGAGCTTGTCGTCGGCGTGCGGCCCGAGGCCCTGCGCCTTATGACGGGCGCCGCCGACGACCACGCCATGCAGGTGCGCGTTGAAGTCGTGGAGCTGCTCGGCCACGAGACGATCGTCTACGGGAGTATTCGCGGTCAGCGCGTCGCGGCCGGCTCCGCCGGCGCCGGGATCCCATCGTTGCCCCCCGAGCGGGCGATCGTCATCGCCCGGCTCGACGCACGCCGCCAGCCGGCGGTGGGCGAGACGATCACTCTGGGGATGTCATTGGAAGACGTGCACTTCTTCGACGCCGAGTCGGGCGAGGCGGTGGCCCGGCCCGAGCCCCTCGCCTCCCGGCACCTGGCCGGATCCTGAGGACTGGTTCCGGTGCGGCAAGCGGAGCGGCTGGAGACGATCCTGGAGTGGCTGTCCGGGAACGGCAGCGTGAACGTCGCCGACATCTCGGGCGAGCTGGGCGTGTCGGCCGCCACGGTCCGTCGTGACCTCGACCTACTCGAGCGCCAGCGGCTGCTGGCGCGAACACACGGGGGCGCGGTCGCGCAGGGGGTCCTCTACGAGCTTCCGCTCCGCTACAAGGGCGGCCGGCACAAGGAAGAGAAACTTCGGATCGCCCGCGAGGCCGCGACGCGCGTCGCCTCAGGTCACGCGGTCGGGCTCACCGGCGGAACCACCACGACAGAGGTGGCGCGGGCCCTTGTCGACCACGAGCGCCTCACCCTCGTCACCAACGCCCTGAACATCGCCTCCGAGATGGCGGTGCGCCCCAACCTCAAGCTCGTCGTCACCGGCGGCGTAGCCAGGTCCGAGTCCTACGAACTAGTCGGCCCCATCGCCGAGGCAAGCCTGGCCGGCCTGAACCTCGACATCGTGTTCGTGGGCGCGGACGGCGTCTCCCTCGAGACCGGCCTCACCACCCACCACGAGGTAGAAGCCCACACGAACCGCGCACTGATCGAGCGCTCCCGCTCGGTCGTCGTCGTCGCCGACAGCTCCAAGATCGGCCTAGTGGCCTTCGCCCAGATCTGCGAGATCACCACGGTAGGCGAGCTCATTACCGACAGCGCCGCCAACCCCCGCATCCTGTCCGCCCTAACCGACGCCGGCGTACGAGTCACCACCGTCTGACCGCGCCAGGGGAGGGTGCCTCTCGCGTCGGGAAGGGTTCCTTTGCTCGCACTTGCTCACTTGAGCCATACATGGAACACTCTCGCTCATGATCCGGGTCGCTATCATCGGTGCCGGCAGCGTCGAGTTCACCCGCAACGTGGTGGCCGACCTGTGCTCGTTCCCGGAGCTGGCCGGGCAGGTGACCATCGCCCTGCACGACATCGACGCGGAGCGTCTCACGTACGCGGAGCGCGCCGCCTCGTCGATCGTCCGGCGAACCGGGGCCGGATACCGGCTGGAGGCCAGCGCGGAGCGACGGCCCGCCGTGGCGGGCGCGGACTACGTCATCAACGAGATCCAGGTCGGCGGGTACCCGGCGACCCGCAAGGACTTCGAGATCCCGAAGAAGTACGGGCTCCGCCAGACGATCGGCGACACGATCGGGATCGGCGGCATCTTCCGCGGGCTCCGCACGATCCCCGTCGTGGTGGGCATCGGCAACGACCTCCACGAACTGGCGCCGAACGCCCTGTTGCTGAACTACACCAACCCGATGGCCATGGTGCCGTGGGCCGTCTACGAAGGCACGCCGTTCGGCAACGTGGTCGGCGTATGCCACTCGGTGCGGGACACACATGCCTTTCTGGCCGCTGCCGTGGGCGTGCCCGAGGAGGACGTCGCCTTCCGCACCGCCGGCTTCAACCATCAGTGTTTCGTACTGCGGTTTCGTCGCCGTGGCACCGGCGAGGACCTCTACCCGCGGCTCCGGGAGGTGATCGCGGCCGACCCGGAGGGGATGGGCAGGCGGGTCCGCGTGGAGATCTTCCGGCGCTTCGGCTACTTCCCCACCGAGTCCAGCGAGCACTCGAGCGAGTATGTCCCCTGGTTCCTCCACCACGATGAGCAGGTCGAGCGATTCCGGTGCGAGATCGACGAATACATGCGCCGCAGCGAGGAGAACCTCGAGGACTGGGAGCGGACGAAGGCGGCCCTGGACGCCGGCGAGGAACTCGAGGTCGAGCCCGCCTCCGAGCTTGCTTCCGAGATCATCCACTCGCTCGAGGCCGGCACCCCCCGTGAGATCTACACGAACGTGCGAAACGGCGGCCTGATCGACGGGCTCCCCGGCAACGCCTGCGTCGAGGTGCCAACCCTGGTCGACAAGAACGGCGTCCAGCCCACGCGGATCGGTGCCCTGCCCCCGCAGTGCCTCGCCCTGAACCGGACCTTCCTGAACGTGGTGGAGCTCACGGTTCGCGCGGCGCTCGAGGAGCGGCGCAGCCTGGTCTACCAGGCCGCGCTGCTCGATCCGAACACGGCGGCCACGCTGACGACCCAGCAGATCGTTGCGATGTGCGACGACCTGATCGAGGCGCACGGAGTGCTGATGCCCGAGGGCATCCGGGGATAGCGCTAAGCGCAGGCATGACCGCCCACGCTCCCGACCTGCTGTTGGAGCCCTCACCGGGGCGGATTCTCGGCAGCCCAGTCCTCCGCAGCGAGGATCGCGCGCTGCTCACCGGAGCGGCGCGGTACCTGGACGATGTCCCGTGCGAGGGAGCGCTTCACGCGGTGTTCGTCCGGTCTCCCATAGCACACGCGCTCGTCCGGTCGGTCGATGTGGACGATGCCCGGGCGATGCCCGGTGTCGCCGGTGTGTTCGCCGCCGGTGACATCGGCGGGCTGCGCATGCCCGCCGTTGAAGACAGTCCCGAGGTGTTCGCCAGGCCGCTGCTCGCCATCGACCGGGCCCGTTTCGCGGGCGAGCCGGTGGCCGTGGTGGTGGCGCAGACGAGGGCGCAGGCCATGGACGCCGCGGACGCCGTCGCCGTCGTTTACGATCCGCTCGCCCCGGTGCTCGACCCCGAGAAGGCGCTGGAGCCTGACGCGCCGGTCCTGTTCCAGGCCCACGGCTCCAACCTCGCGATCCGCGTCGACGATGTGGCGCAGGATGCGGGCGCGCTCGACGGTGCCGAGATCGTCGTACGGGCGCGGTTCGTCAACCAGCGGGTGGCGCCGGTACCGATGGAGCCCAATGGCGCTCTCGCCATCGCCGGCGTCGCGCCCGGTCAGCCATCGGTCACGCTGTGGGCCTCGGTGCAGGCGCCCCACGACACGCGCCGCATCGTCGCCCAGGTCCTGGGTCTGGACCCCGCCCACGTGCGCGTCCGCACCGCGGCGGTGGGCGGCGGGTTCGGCGGGAAGATCCCGACATATCCCGAACATGTCGTGATCGCCTGGCTCGCCCGGCATGTGGGAGGCGCGGTTCGCTGGTCGGAGACGCGAAGCGAAAACATGGTCGCGATGACGCACGGCCGCGGGCAGGTACAGCACGTTGAGCTGGGCGCCACCCGGGACGGGCGGATGCTCGGGCTTCGCGTCTTCGTGATCCAGGACATCGGGGCGTACGCCAGCGAGGCCGCGACGCTGCCGCCGCTCACCGGCCTCATGGCCTCGGGCCCGTACCGGATCCCCCGGATCGATTTCCATGCGGTCTCGGTCGTGACCACCACCACCCCGGTGGGCGCCTACCGGGGCGCGGGCCGGCCAGAGGCGACGTGGCTGCTGGAGCGCGCCCTGGACATGCTGGCGGCCGAGCTCGGGATCGATCCCGCGGAGATCCGGCGACGCAACTTCATCCCGGCCGGGGCGTTCCCGTACCGCACCCCGACCGGCGCCCACTACGACAGCGGTGACCCGTGCCGCGCCCTCGATACCGCGCTGGGCGGGGCCGGATATTCCGAACTGCGCCGGGAACAGGCCGCACGCATCGATCGCGGGGAGACCTGGCAGCTGGGCATCGGCATCTGCAGCTACGTCGAGGTCACGGGCTGGGGAAGCGAGTTCGCGTCGGTGGCGGCCGACGACCGGGGGACGTTCACCGTCCTGACCGGGACCAGCCCACACGGCCAGGGGCACGAGACCGCGTGGGCGCAGATCGTGGCCGACACCCTGGGAGTACCGTTCGACGCCATCACGGTCCGGCACTCGGACACGCTGCTCGTCCCGCGCGGCGAGGGGACGATGGGATCGCGGTCGCTCCAGGTCGGCGGCTCGGCCGTGCTCCGGGCCTCGGTGGCCTTGCTGGACAAGGCCCGGTGTCTCGCGGCCCATCTGCTGGAGACGAGCGAGACTGACGTGCGCCGCCTCGACGGCCGGATCGGCGTTGGCGGGGCCCCGGAGCTGTCACTCTCCTGGGGCGAGCTCGCGGCCGCCGCCGCGGACCCGTCATCTCTGCCCTCTGGCATGGAGCCGGGGCTGCGGGCGCAGGCCGACTTCGAGATGGAGGATTCGACCTATCCGTTCGGTGCCCACGTCGCGGTCGTGGAGGTCGACACCGAGACGGGGAAGGCGAAGCTGGTCCGTCACATCGCCGTGGACGATTGCGGGCGCCGCATCAACCCGATGCTCGTCGAGGGGCAGGTCCATGGAGGGATCGCGCAGGGCGCCGCCCAGGCGCTGTTCGAATCCGTCGTCTACGACGAGCTGGGCAATCCGCTGACGTCCAGCCTTGCCACCTACGCGATGCCGAGCGCGGCGGACCTCCCGGCGTTCGTCACGGTCCCGCTCGAGACCCCCACCGACCGGAACCCACTCGGTGCGAAGGGCGTCGGCGAGGGGGGAACTATCGGGGCAGGGCCCGCGGTCCAGAACGCGGTGATCGACGCGCTCGCCCACCTTGGCGTCCGCCACATCGACATGCCGGTGAGCCCGGAGCGGGTCTGGCGGGCCATCAGGGAGGCGCCGCGCGATGTCCCGGGCGATCGCGGGAAAGGAGAAAGGAATGGAGCGGCCGGACCTGAACGGTTTGATCGCGGCAATCGTCACGCCGATGCGGAGCGATACGTCGATCGACGAGGAATCCCTCCGAAGATACGTTGACTGGCTCGTTGGCCAGGGCGTTCGCGGGCTGGCCGTGAACGTGGACACGGGCGAGGGGCCGCACCTATTTCCGGAGGAGCGGCTCCGGGTCCTGGAGATCGTGGTCGCGGAGGTCGGCGGCCGGGCCCTCGTGGTCGCCGGGCTCGCGGCCTCGTTTACCGAGCAGGCCCGCCGGCTTGCCGCCGACACCGCCCGCGCCGGAGCAGACGCCCTGCTCGTCTTCCCCATCTCCGCCTACCAGGGCGAGCCGCTGGATCCAGAGATTCCCGCCTCGTACCACCGTGCGGTTGCCGAGGCCTCCGGTCTTCCCCTCATTGCCTTCCAGCTCCAGCCCGCGCTGGGCGGCGTGAACTTCTCCGCCGAAACCATCGAGCGCACCATGAGCATCGATGGTGTCGTGGCCATCAAGGAGGCGTCCTTCGACGCGAAGCGGTTCGTGGAGACCGCGCGGCTGGTGAAGTCCCTGCCGTCGGCCCCCACCGTCCTGAACGGCAACGACAACTTCCTTCTCGAGGCCTACCTCCTCGGGGCCGAGGGCGCGCTGCTCGGCTTCGGCACGCTCGCCGCGCGCGAGCAAGTCCAGATGCACCGGGCCGTCCGCGACCACGACCTCCCCCGTGCGTTCGAGCTCCGCGACATGCTCCAGCCCTTGTGCGACGTGATCTTCGCCAGGCCCGTCCGCGACTATCGCGCTCGCATCAAGCACGCGCTCATGCGCCTCGGGGTCATCGACGAGGCCCACGTTCGCCCGCCCCTGCGCCCACTCGCCAAGGAGGCGTGCTACCTCGTCGATCGCGCGCTCAAGGAAGCGGGGCTTGCATAGTGGGCCTGCGGGGAGTGGGCGTGTTCTTGCCGACGTTCGCCGGAGCCCGCGGGCGCACCGGAGGAGAGCTTGCGGCGTTCGCCCGGCGCGCCGAGGACCTGGGGTTCGACTCCGTGTGGGCGACCGATCACCTGCTGCACCAGAGCAGGTTCTATGCGGTCCCGTGGCTCGATCCGGTCGTCTCGCTCAGCTACGTGGCGGCAACGACGTCGCGGTTGCGCCTGGGCACCTCGGTCCTCGTGCTGCCGACCCGCCAGCCGGTCGTCCTCGCGAAACAGATCGCCACACTCCAGGCTCTCGCCGATGAGCGCTACATCCTGGGCGCGGGAACGGGCTGGGATGACCGGGAGTTCCACGCCGTCGGGCAGCAGCGAGCGGAGCGCGGCGCGCGGACCGACGAATCGATCGCGATCATACGCCGGCTGCTGGCGGGCGAGTCCGTGACGTACCAGGGCCGGTTCTACCAGTTGCGGGACGTGGCGGTCGGCCCGGCGATGCGCTCGCCGCTCTGCCTGTGGAGCGCCGGCGGCCGGCAACTCCCGCACGCGGCATCCCCCGAGCGGCCCGTGCTGGCGCCGGCGGTTCTCCGGCGGATCGTCGCCTCCGACGGGTGGATCGCGCGGCCCACGTCCCTTCCGTCACAGATCTCCGAAGACCTCGCCGAGATCCGGCCCGCGCTCGCCGCCGCGGGCCGCGATCTGGACACGTTCACGGTCGCCCATGAGAACTTCCTCCATCTCGTTCCCACCGCGAACCGCGAGGAGGCCCTCGCCGAGCAGCGCCGCGCCTACGCGACGATCATGGGAGACGGCAGGCCCTTCGACTACTTCGAGCAGGTGTACCTGACGGGCACGCCCACCGAGATCCTGGAGAAGCTCCGGGCGAGGATGGCCATCGGCGTCGAATACCTGATCCTCCACACCCTGGAGCCGTCGACGGCGCAGCTGGACCTTTGGGCGGAGCATCTGCTGCCCCACCTGGCGGCCTGATGGCGAAGATCGTGCTCAACGGGGCCGGCAGCGTCGAGTTCACGAAGGAGCTGCTGGCGGACATCCTCGGCTTCGACGACCTCGCCGGGTCCACGATCGCGCTGTACGACACCAGCGGCGAGCGCCTTGAAACAGCGGCGGCCATCGCGCGCTGGACCGCGGGGGCGCTTGGTGTGCCCGCCACGATCGAGCCGCATCTCGACCGCCGGGCCGCGCTCGACGGGGCGGACCACGTGATCAGCATGATCCGGGTCGGCGGGCACGAGGGACTGCGGCTCGACTTCGAGATCCCCGGGCGCCACGGCGTGCGGCAGACGATGGCGGACACGCTGGGCATCGGGAGCATCTTCCGGGCCCTGTGCACGATCCCGGCGCTGCTCGAGCTGGCGCGCGAGCTGCACGAGGTCGCGCCCGGCGCCTGGCTCTACAACTACACGAACCCGATGGCGGCGCTGGTGTGGGCGATCTACGCGGGGACCGCCCACCAGCGCGTCGTCGGCGTGTGCATGTCGCCGGAGAACACCGCGCAGCAGCTCGCGGAGCTTGTCGACGTCCCTTTCGGGCAGATCGCCTACGTCGCCGGCGGGATGAACCACCAGTCGTGGATCCTGCGGTTGGAGCACGACGGGCAGGACCTGTATCCGCGGCTCCGGCAGATCGTGCAGAACGACCCTGACGGGCTCGGACGGCGCGTCCGCGTGGAGATGCTCAAGCGGTTCGGCTACTTTCCAACCGAGTCGAGCGAGCACAGCGCCGACCTGGTGCCCTGGTTCCTTCCGCATGAGGACCAGGTCCGCCGCTTCCGGATCCCCGTGAACGAGTACCTGCATCGCAGCGAGCGCAACCTCGGCTCCTACGCGGAGACCCGGCGCAAGCTCGAGGCGGGGGAGCCGCTCGAGCTCGAACCCGGCCCCGAGTACGCCCCGCAGATCATCCACTCGATCGAGACGGGGACGCCCCGGATGGTCTACGGCAACGTCCGCAACGGCGGCTCGATCGACAACCTGCCGGAGGACTGTTGCACCGAAGTGCCGTGCCTGGTGGACCGGTCGGGGGTCCAGCCCACCCGCGTGGGGAGCCTGCCGCCGCAGCTCGCCGCGCTCAACCGCCTGTATCTGAACGTCTGCGAGCTGACCGTGCGGGCCGCGCTCGAGGAGCGCCGGGACCTGGTGTACCAGGCGGCGCTCCTCGACCCCAGCACGGCGGCCACGCTGTCCATCGACGAGATCGTCCACGTGTGCGACGAGCTGATCGGCGCCCACGGCGACCTGATCCCGCACGGGATCCGGGATAGCTGAGCCGCCTGGTCACGCGCCAGCGCCTGGCCAGGGGAGGCTACCCCGATCGCTAGCTGCCGGCCGGCACGTTCAGGATCGTGTCCGCCTGCTGCGCCGCCTGGTCGAGCGCGGCCTGCGGGGCGGCCTTGCCGAGGAGCACCGACGCGATGCCATTGCCGAGGGCATCGACGACGCGTGGCCACTGCGGCAGCGCGGGCATCGCCTCCTTGGCGTTCACCAGGTTGGCGGCCATCGGCCCGATCCCGGGGTACTTCTTCAGGTAGTCCTGGTAGCCCGGCAGCTTGAGGATGGACGGCCGGATCGGGAGCGAGCCGGACCCCATCATCCACGTCAGCTCCTGCTGCGGCGCGGTCAGCCACTTCAGGAACGTGATGGAGGCGTTCACCCGCGCGGTGCCGTTGTTGAAGATGACCCAGTTGTCGGGGCCGGACACGGTCTGGTGGTTGCCGTTCACGGCCGGCAGCTGCACGTCCGCCCAGTCGACCTTCGCCTCGTTGAGCGTCGGGACCTCCCACGGGCCGCTGACGAACATCGCCAGATGCCCGCTCGTGAACAGCGGTTCGGCCTTCTCTGCCGTCGGGTCCAGGTACACCGAATGGTCGACGGTCGCCATCTGCTGCCAGAGCGTCAGGTTCGCTGTGCCCGCCTGCGAGTTGAACAGCGCCTTCTTGTCGTCCGGCGAGAGGATCTGCCCGCCGCGCTGCCAGAGCCCCGGGAAGAACCGCCAGGATGTGTCGAGCAGGTCACCGCCGATGGGGTAGTTCACGCCGTAGATGTGCTTGGCGGGATTGGTCAGCTTCTTCGCGACGGCGCGGAACTCGTCCCAGGTCCAGTTGGGGGAGGGATCGGGGACGCCGGCCGCGGCGAACAGCTTCTTGTTGTAGATCACCGACAGGTTGTCGATGAGGGCGGGGAACCCGATGACCTTGCCCCCGGGCGCCACGATCTGCTTCGACGCCGGGTAGAAGTCGTTCCAGTTGAACCCGGGCTGATGGATCTGGCTCGCCAGGTTCACGGTCTTACCGCTCTGGGCGATGTTGGCGGCGTAGGAGCCGTAGATGTACGCGACGTCGGGAGCGGCCCCGGCCGCGATCGCCGTCGTGACCTTCGGGAGAAGGTCTCCGGTGGACGTCCCCCCGGAGCTCGCCTGCACCACGATGTTCGGATGCGAGGCGTTGAAGCTGTTGACGAGATTCTGCATCACCTTGTCGGTGGGATCGGTCTGGGCATGCCAGAACTGGATCGTGACCGTCCCCGTGGGGCTGGCCCCAGAGGGCGCGGCCGAGCCGGATCCGGATGATCCTCCACAGGCGGCTAGCGCCAGGGTCAACGCCGCGATCCCCGCCAGCGCCGTTCGCTTCATATCGGTCTCCTTGTTTTCGTCAGCCCTGGCCGCCGGTCATCCCTTGACGGCCCCGGTGATCGCCTGCACGAATCGGCGCTGGCCGATAAGGAACACAAGCAGCACCGGCATCGTGGTCAAGACGGTGCTGGCCATGATTTGCGACCAGTAGGTTACGTGTTCACCCTGGAACGTGGTGAGGCCCACCTGCACGGTGAACGTACGACTCGACGTGATCGCGATCAGCGGCCAGAAGAGATCGTTCCACGCGTAGATGAACGTGATGATGCCGAGGGCGGCCAGGGCCGGCCTCGCGAGCGGCAG
>DATDKQ010000011.1:0-5969 GCA_036519915.1 Solirubrobacterales bacterium
TTCCTGACTCGCCACCTGGCCGCGAGCGAGGCTCGCGAGCCGGCCCGGCTAACCTGAATCTCAGTGGTCAGTGACGTAACCGAACAGGAGTTTCAGCAGAAAGTCGTCGAGCGCTCCAAGCAGGTGCCCGTGGTGGTCGACTTCTGGGCCGAGTGGTGTGGCCCGTGCCGGACGCTTGGTCCCGCCCTGGAGAAGGCGGTCAACGACAGGAACGGCGAGATCGAGCTCGCGAAGGTCGACACCGACCGCAATCCAGGCGTCGCCCAGGAGTTCCAAATCGCGAGCATTCCGGCCGTCAAGGCGTTCAAGGACGGCAAGGTTGTCGCCGAATTCATCGGCGCCATTCCGCCGGCACGGATCGAGGCTTTTCTCAACGAGATCGTCCCCTCGGAAGCCGACCGGCTGGCGGACACGGGTGACGAGGAGTCGCTGCGCAAGGCACTCGAGCTGGACCCCCGTCAGGCGCAGGCCGCGGTCGGCCTTGGGCGGATCCTGCTCGGTCGGGGCGATATCGAGGAGGCCCGCGAGCTGCTGGGCACATTCCCCCACGACTTCGTTGCCGACGGACTCGCCGCTCGCGCAGAGCTCTTGACCCCCCAGAATGGCGCAGGGGCGGACGAACTTCAGGAGGCCTTCTCAGCCTGGGACGGCGGCAACTCCGACCAAGCGCTGGAGAAGCTGCAGAGCGTCCTCGGCTCCGAGCAGGACCCCGAGCGCAAGGACCTGCTGCGTCGCGTGATGGTCGCCATCTTCACCGAGCTCGGAGCGGACCACCCGCTGTCGCGCGAGCATCGCCGCCGCCTGGCCGCTGCGCTCAACTAGTCCAGTTCCTTGAGCAACGAGCAGAGCCCGTCGACGTCATCGATGTAGATGCCGAGCGCGTGATCGCGGTCGTCCGGGTGATAGCTCGAAGCCAGAAGTTCGGAACAGAGATCGACGCCGAATGGTCTTGGCTGATCAGGGCACGTGACGGGAAGAGCATCGAGGTATGGACCTTCATCGACCGTACGCACGCCCTCGAAGCCGCCGGGCTGTCGAAGTGGCGCTTTGGACGAGAAGCGGTGGTTCGGACAACGCTGGAGTCAAACGGTGCGCGACGCAAAACCGGCGATATATGCCAGGAAAGCGCCCAGCACTCGATGCAGAAGAGGTCCCGCGAAGCGGCTCCTGAATGTGCGCCGCTACGCCGGCGGTTTCTCAGGGGTGGCGGGCACCGCCACCTCGATGGGGATCCCGAGCGCCTCGGCTTCCTCGATGCCCTCGCCTTCCTGGTCGCGCGAGCAGATGATCCGGAAGGCGCCGGTGCCGAGGTTGGCGTCGGGGACGATGGGAAGGCCGCGGATCTCGTCCCAGCCGAGCCGCTCGCACTCGAAGGGGTTCATGCGGACCTCGCTGGCAGGGAACGGGCAATTCGAGTTGTGCTGATCGATCGCCTTGGAGATCGCCTCGAGGTTCTTTGCCTCCGGGTTCGCCACCGTCTCGGAACATAGCGCCCTCCATCGGGGGCCGGGCCTAATCTGCCTCAGTCGCAGGTGATCGCCCACGTCGACATGGATGCCTTCTATGTCTCGATCGAGATGCTGCGGCATTCCCAGTTGCGTGGCAAGCCGGTGGTGGTCGCCTATGACGGTCCTCGCGGTGTCGTCACGACCGCCTCCTACGAGGCGCGGAAGTACGGCGTCCACTCCGCCCTCCCCATGGTCACCGCGCGACGGCGGTGCCCCGATCTGATCGTGCTGCCGGTCGACATGCAGCTCTACCGGCGCGGCTCCAACAAGGTGATGGACACCCTGCGGGGGTTCTCCGACCAGGTCGAGGTGGTCGGGCTGGACGAGGCCTACGTCGACCTCTCCTCCTCCCCGGTCCCGCAGTCGCGGGCCCACGAGATCAAGCGGCGGATCACCGATGCCACGCGCCTGGTCTGCTCGATCGGGCTCGCGCCCAACAAGCTGATGGCCAAGATCGCCTCAGACCTGGACAAGCCGGACGGCTTCTTCGTCCTCGACAACGACAATTGGCTCGACACCGTCGGGGCGAAGCCGGCCAAGTTGTTGCCGGGTGTCGGTCCTCGCACCGATGAGCGACTCCGGTCGATCGGGATCGAGACCGTGGGTCAGCTCGCCGAGGCCGACCTGCAGTTGCTCCAGTCGACCTTCGGGCCAGGGCACGGCGTCGGCCTGCGCGATCGAGCCAGTGGCATTGGCAGCACCAGCTTGAACGAGGAGGTGAAGCGGAAATCCGAGAGTCGCGAGACCACCTTTCCCGAGGACGTGACCGATCGCCAGGTCCTGCGTGAGACGGTCGACCGGCTGGCGCGCTCGGTCTGCGAGAGCCTCGCCGGGAACGGCCGACGCGGCCGGACGGTCATCCTGAAGATCAGGCTGCGTCCCTTCAAGACCCACACGCGCTCGCGCACCCTCCCCGCCCACACGGTCGAGGAGGACACGGTCGCGAAGACCGCTCTCGAGCTGCTCGAGCGCTTCGATCCCCAGACGCCGGTCCGGCTGGTCGGCGTGGGCGTGGCCGGACTGGTGAGCGAAAAGGTCACCCACCAGCCCGGCCAGCTCGCCGTGTAGCTCTAGCGGGTCGTCAGGACGGTCCCCGTGGAGGGGAAGCCGAGCTTCGCCTTGGTCGCGGCGGTGAGGTCGTACTCGCGATTTCCCGCGTACGGTCCACGGTCGATCACCGGCACGGTGACGGTGTGGCCGTGGTAGCGGAGCGTGACCCTGGCGCCGCAGGGGAGCGTCTTGTGGGCGAGCCCCAGCTTGCTCGGGCTCAGGGTTCCGCCGCAGGCGAGGGCGCCCCCATAGAGGCCGGGACCGTAGTACGAGGCCTCGGCCGGCCGGTAGACATTCACCCGCAGGCGGTGGGAGCGGACGGTCGAACCGTCGACCCGCGCACGCGCGGTGTAGACGCCGGAACCCGGAGCGCGCCAGCGCACCTTGTAGGCACCGTCACCGTGACTGTGAGTGCGGAGCTTGCGGCCCCCCAGCTGCACCACGACACGGTGGCTGCCTCCCGGCCTCACACGACCTCGGAGGGTGACGGCCCTGTGCGCCATCACGTTGCGCTGAGCCGTCAGGCTCACCGCCGTGGGGGCGCTCGCTGCGCTCGCCTCGGGACCGCTCCCTGACAGTGCCGGGACCGAGTCCTGAGCGCCTGCGATTCCTGCCGTGACCATCAAACCCATGGCGGGCAGCAGCGCTAGCGCGGCCCGCCGGCGCTTCCAACGGAAGCGACGCAAAGCAATACACCTTGCCTCTCTTTCGCCTACGGGGTTAGCTGACGGGCTCGCGACTGACGCGAGGGTGCGCCGCCAGGCGCAACCCGTCTCACGTCGGCCGCTAGGAGCGGATCACCGCTCCATTCGCCCCGGAAAATCAGTGGGTCCCCCGCTCGCGCGATATCCGTCGGCGCGATTAGGCGGGTTGTTTGGCGACTAATCGGCCGGCCAGGGTAGATGCGCTATTTGCGAACTTGTGTGACTTCGCTCACAGTTGGTATGCGACCATCAGTCGCTGTGAGCGACCGCCTGACAGGCCTGGATTCCTCGTTCCTGCACCTGGAGCGCGACGGCACGCAGATGCACGTCGCCTCGACGACGCTGTTCGAGGGGCCCGCCCCGCCCTACGTGGAGTTCCGCGACCACATCGAGTCGCGGCTTCATCTCGTGCCCCGCTTCAGGCAGAAGGTGCGGTTCGTCCCCTTCGGACAGGGCCGCCCGGTGTGGGTCGATGACCCCCATCTGAACCTCGCCTACCACGTGCGGCACACCTCCCTGCCCGAGCCCGGCTCCGAGCAACAGCTCCGCGTGCTCGCCGCGCGGATCTTCTCCCAGCAGCTCGACCGCTCGAAGCCGCTCTGGGAGCTCTGGCTCGTCGAGGGGCTGAAGGGACGGCGCTTCGCGATCGTCGGCAAGACCCATCATGCGATGGTCGACGGCGTCTCGGGGGTTGACATAACCACCGTCCTCTTCGACGTCGAGAAGGACCCGGCCGAGACACCGATGGCGTTGGAACGCTGGATCCCGAAGCCCGAGCCCAACGGAGCCCAGCTGCTGGGTGAGGCGCTGGTGGAAAGGGCTATCTACCCGCGCGAGATCGCGCGCGGGCTGCGGCGGATCGCCCGCGGGCCGCGGCGCGCACTGCGCAGGCTGACCGAAGCCGCACTGGCCGCCGGCACGTTCGCCTCGACGAGTCTGGGCGCCCCGAGGAGCCCCTTCAACTTCGATGTCGGCACCCACCGCCGCTTCGCCTGGGTGCGAGCCTCGCTCGCGGACATGAAGCACGTCAAGAATCAGCTCGGTGGCACCGTCAACGACGTCATCCTGGCCGCCGTCGCGGGAGCGCTTGGCCGCTACATGCGTTCCCGCGGCCACCCCACCGAGGGGCTCGAGCTGCGCGCGATGGTCCCGGTGAGCGTCAGGACCTCGGAGGAGCGCGGCGCGCTCGGCAACCGCGTGACCTCGATGATGGCGCCGCTACCCGTCTGGTGCGAGGACCCGAAGCGGCGCCTCGAGCTGGTGCGCGAGTCGATGGGAGACCTGAAGGAGTCGAAGCAGGCGCTCGGAGCCTCGCTGCTCACCCAGCTGGCCGACTTCGCGCCCCCGACCATCGCCGGGCAGGCCGCGCGCCTGCAGTCGCGGCAGCGGTTCTTCAATCTTGTCGTCACCAACATCCCGGGCCCGCAGTTCCCGCTGTATCTGATGGGTCGGCGGATGGAGCGGGTCTTCCCGATGGTGCCGCTGGCGAAGAACCAGGGCGTCTGCATCGGGGTGATGAGCTACGACGGCCAGGTCAACTTCGGGCTGATCGGCGACTACGACGGGTTCCCCGACCTGGAGGACCTGGCGAAGGAGCTCGATGCCTCGATCGACGAGCTGATCGAAGCCGCCGGCGGTCGTCCCGGGTTCTTCCGCCGCTTTGCGCCGCGTCAGGGTGTGGACGCAGCCGCCCGCAACGGTGGCGGCGAGCGCGAGGAATCCGCGGCCGGCTAGGTCGCCCGCTCCTGCGCGAACGCTTCCTTCATTGACACCCGCCGCGCGTCGCGCCAAACCGGCTCGTCGTAGCGGGCGCGCAGCATGATCTTCTGAAGCAGCGAGAGGTCCTCCTGGCGGGCCAGGTCATAGCTCGAGCCTGCCTCCGAGTCAGCGTGACCGGGGTGGACCATCCACTCTGTTACGCCCAGCGGCGGATCGCGGACCTCCGGCGGCTCGGCGGGCTGCTTGCTCTCCGTCCGTCCGATCAGAAGGTCGGGGGTGTCGATGTTGCGCTCGCGTAGCCACTGCCGGTGGTCCGGGTTCACCGAGCGGACCGGAGCGCCGATCTGCTGCGCCGTCTGCATCACCGGCGTCGCCAGCTCCGGGCGCGCGTGGCAGTGCTTGTGGCCGTTGAGGAACGAGGGCCAGCGGCCGAAGAGGTCGCCGAAGCGCTCGAGCTGGACCCGCAGCGCTGTCCGGGCGGGTGCGCCGCTGCGAGGGCCCCAGCGGCCCTCGAACTCGATGTGCAGCCCGATCTCCACCCCGGTCGCGAGCAGCGGCTCGGGCTCGCAGTGCTCGCGCTCGACCATGACGCTGACGCAGTCGAGTCCGCCCATCTCGACCGCCTCGAGGATTCCCTCGTTGTAGGACGGCCAGTAGCCGTAGTCGTCGCCGGTGATCATCAGCATGCGGCGGTTGTCTTCCTGTGCGGCGGCCATCGTTCATCCCATGATTGCCGACGGGGGCGCCTCACGCGCGCCTGGGCCCGCGGTCAGCTGACCTGCTGGATCGCCGCCTGGATGTCCTGCACGGTCGGGATCGTCGAACCGCCGATCGGCTTCTGTCCCTTCGGGCCCTGCACGACGATCGACGGCGTGCCGTTGAAGCCGAGTGACTCGGCCTGTGTGGTGCCCTGCTGGATGGTCGCGTCCCATTTCGGATCGTTGCGGTCCGTATTCCACTTATCGATGTCCGGGACACCTGCGCCCCT
>DATDKQ010000012.1:0-6226 GCA_036519915.1 Solirubrobacterales bacterium
CCCAGACGACATCAGGGCTGAGGAAAGCCAGCCAGGCGTCTAAGTCGCCTCGGTTGAGAGCATCGATCGCTTCCCGTGCAAGCTCGACGTTCTCCTCCGACATCGCCCGCGCAGTATCTCGCGGCCGAGCCGTCCAGGAAACCGGCCTGCCTCAGAAGATGTTTCTCCCCAAGAACTGGCGCGGCACTCGAGTTCCAAGAAGTTCAAGGTGTCGACCCCGCCCCCCTGGGGGAAGCGCCGCTTTTCGTCCAAAGCGGCTATTCCCGACGGAGTCGCCGTCCCAGCAGCCGAGTCTTCCGCTTTCACGCGAAAGGAGTACCTCGAGCTAGGAGCTGCGCTATTCCAAAGCTCGGGCGGCGCTAGCGGGGATGAGCCGGCGTTCAGGCGGAGCTCGGCGTGGGCGTCGCCGGATGGCTCTTGGCCCACTCCACGATCCGCTGCGATTCGTTGATCGCCTCGCCCTCATCCGTGACCAGTACCGGTACGACGGGACTCCCGGTTAGCTCCTGGACCTCCCTACGCCCATCGGTCATCTGTTTGATCGGCCCGACACCGAGGCCGCGGACCTTGATGACCTCCGGGTCGTGACCCGCATTGCGCAGCGCCTTGTAGGCGTTGTGGCAGGGATGCCCGCGCGGCGGGCGGGGCGTCTGAAACGTGCCCCAGCACACGTAGAGCTTCACGTTCCGAGCATATCTGGGCCTTCCCTAGGGGATGCGGTCAGCTGGCCTACTCCCGCAGCCCGGCGGCTTCGAGGGCTTCCTCCTCGGTGCGGAAGAACTGCCACCACGTCGCCTTCCCGTCGCGGAAGCGGACCACGTTCCAGACCGTCTGGCGCACCTCGACCCCCCTCGGGCGATACGTCCCGAGGACCCGTGCGACCACGGTGTCACCGACGTCGCGAACCTCCTCAGGCTCGCCCTGCAGGCCGCCGAGGGGGAGCACGACCTCCTTCCACCACCGTCTGACCCCGTCGTGCCCGCGGAAGGTCTCGCCTTCTGCCTCTGCGATCAGCGACGTGAACTCCACGTCGGGGTGGATAGCCACGAGGAGCCCATCAACATCGCCACGGTTGACTGCCTCGTAGCCCCTCCTGAACGCCTCGACGTTCTCCTCCGACATCGCCCCAGTATCCCCGCCGGAGGGGAGTTCAGTTTTCGGGACGGGCCGGACCTGGGTGCCCGGCCCATCCCGTTCACTCACCCTTAGTGCGTGCTCAACTGGAAGCAGGCGACGTCGTATTGCGAGACGGCCTTAGGGTTGTCGTTCGCGCCGCCAGCCGCGTAGTGGCCCTCGGCATTCGCGAAGCCAGGAGTGCCGAAGCCCGGGGGCGCCGAACTCGAGGTTTCGCAATTCTGATTCGGCTGGCCTCTGTTGCCGGTCGAGGTGGCGGCCGCCGGGACCGCCGCGAAGGCGACGACGACCAGGGAGGCGATTGCGGCCACGATGAATCTGCGCATGGCAGCTCCTTCGATTGGGGGGCGGTTTGAAGGCGCCTCATGCGGAGCAGGCGCCCGCCCAGCGACTATCCGAGTCGGCTCTAAACGCCTCGTAAGCGATAGGGGGAGGGGTCGAGCGCAGAACTGCCAGTCGAAAGACCGCCGATTGGCTCGCCGCGAAAAGAGCGGAAATTTCTGCCAGATCGCCTAGTCCGACAGCCCGGCGGCTTCGAGGGCCTCGTCCTTGGATCTGAAACCGAGGACCGCTCGGATGACCCTTCCCTCGCGGAACTCGTAGAGGTCGAACTGGTGGACATCGATCGAGATGCCGCTCGTCTTGCCCTGCCCCTGCCAATGCGCCGCGCAGATCACGGCGTTCGGGCCGTCGATGTATTCGTGGATATCGACGCGCAGCTCGTCGAAGGCGTCGGCCCACAGGTTCAGGGTCTGTCGAATCGCCTGACCGCCCTCAACCGTCACCGGCTGATCGGGAGCGTTCTGCAGGTCTTGGAGGACGGCATCTGCCGCGTAGAGCTCCTCCAGGCGCTCAAAGTCTCCCCGGTTGAGGGCCGCAACGGCGAGTTTCGTCGCCTCGACGTTCTCCTCCGACATCGCGCGGGACGCTCCGTTGCTACTCGGCGACCGTCTCGCCGGAGCCGCCCAACTCCTCGGGGAAGTCTTTGAGCTTGGGGAGGCCATCGTTCATGCGCAGCACGGTCGACTCATAGTTGACGTGCACCTCGGGTTCAAACGGAAATGCAGGGATCGTCGCGGCGTAGACGTCGACCAAACCCCACTGCGGGTGCCGCGTCAGCAGATGGCCGCCGCACTGCTTACACCACTGCCTATAGCTCCGCTCGTTCTGGTTGTACTCGCCGATTTGGTCTTCTCCCTGGGTCACCTTGACTACGTCGGCCTTCCAGAGTGTGAAGGCGTTAACCGGGCCGGCTGACCAGCTCCTACAAGCGGCGCAATGGCAGTAGCCGGCGCCCTCCGGATCGCCGGTGACTTCAATCGTCACAGCACCGCAGTAGCACTGCCCTTCGAAAGTCTTTTTATCCTGGCTCATGAGTTTTCCTTTCGCTCGAGGTCTCGTTGCCGACATCCCACACGCAGTATCCCGCGGCGGACCGAAGCGCCGCTTTCCATGCAAAGCGCCGCTTCTCGTCCAAAGCAGCTACTCCGAAAGGCCGGCGGCTTCTAGGGCCTCTTGGCTGTCGAGGTATTCATGGATCCGCGCGATCTTCTCGCCCCGGAGCGTGAATACCACCGCGTAGGACGGGGTTTCCAGGTCGATACCAGTCGCGTCAGAGCGGCCCGCCATCCGTACGAACGCGACTACGAGATCGTTCCCAGCATCGAGGATGCGGTCGAGTTCCCAACGCAGGTCCGGAAACGCCTCGGCCCAAGACGTCAACCACGCGCGAACGTCGTCGCGCCCGCGGTGTACGGAGTACTCCGGGTCGGATTGCACAGGGACCCATTCGATATCGGGGTGCAGCCTCGCCACCTGGGAATCCACGCTGGTCTGATCGTCCCGTTCGCAGAACCGCCGCACCACCTCCACGTTCTCCTGCGACATCGCCTACTCCCGCGGCCCGGCGGCTTTGAGGGCTTCGGCGCGGGTCCAGAAGACTTGACGTCTCGTAATCAGGCCGTCCGCGAACCAGACGATCTGCCAGGTGCGGTATTCAAACGGCACGCCGCTGCCCCTACGGCGTGCCGTGAGAACCACGGCGATGAAGACCCGGTCATCACCCAAGTCCGTTATCTGCTCGATCTCGATGTGGACGCCCTCCTCCGCGTTTTCCCACATCAACTCGATCCACTCTCGCACCCCTGCCCGCCCGCGGTACAGCTCACCAATCCCAGGAACACCTTCCAGGGCCTCCCATACGACATCAGGGCCGAGGAAGGCCAGCAAGGCATCGAAGTCGCCACGGTTGAGAGCGTCGATGGCCTTCCGTGCCAGCGCCACGTTCTCCTCCGACATTGTCCGCCCAGTATCTCGCGCCCGACACTCGTCGAGTTAGTCGAGCACCCGCCAGCTAGAGGCCCCCGCGCCGTTCTGGCTGTTGGCGTAGTGGTTCTGGGCGTTCGCGAACCCGGCGGTGCCGAAGCCCGGAGCACGGTTGCCCCCGCTGGCCGCCAGAGCTTCACAATCCTGGTTCGGCTGGCCCGGTGTGCCGGTCGTTGTCGCGGACGCCGGACCTGCGGCGAAGGCGCGGTAGACCAGGGCGCACCGCTGGCCTTGCCTCGGCCAGTGAACCAGAAGGCCGCCATCCAGGCGGCAAGGACGGCGGCAAGGAGCACCCCGCATTACGAGCAGCGCTCAGCGCTCTGCGAGGACCCGCTTCACGGCCTCGTCGACAGTCGGATACGAAGCATCAAGAATCGAATCACCCGGCGCGGTATCGAGGACGTCACGAACCTGACCGATGTTGCGAGCGAGTACCAGCCGGACGCCATCCGCCCGTAGCTCTCGCGCTACTCGGTCGAGGACCTGGACGGCCGTCACATCGATGAAGGGCATCGTCTCCGCGTCGATGACGACTGCGTGAACGTCATCGCGTCGTGCCGCGCTGCGGATCTCGGCTGCAATCGGCGCGGCATTGGCGAAGAACAACCCGCCCTCGATCCTTAATACCGCGATGCCCGCAACTGGCTGATTGTCCGGATGCCGATCGAGATCCGAGAAGTGACCGCTTATCCCGGGGACTCTCCCGAGTTCAGCCACCGGCGGCCGCGAGGCACGGTAGAGGAGGAGCAGGAGCGAGATCAGTACCCCGACGAACAACCCCGCCAGCGTTCCGAAGATCATCACCCCAAGCATCGCGGCGATCGCTGCAATGAAGTCCGCTCGAGCTGCGAAGCCGTAGGCTCGTCCGAGCCGGCTGCTGTACACGCGGTAGAAATCGCGTAGCGCCGAGAGGTCGATCAGGTCGATCAGGGCGGCGATCACTATGGCCGCCAGCGTCGCCAACGGCAGGCTCTCGAAATAGCCGGTGAGAAAGAGCAGGGTGAGCATCGTCAGGCCGGCGACGATCAGACCGGCGAGTTGGGTTCGCCCGCCGGCCGTGCTGTTCACCGCCGTCTTCGAGAGGCTCCCGTTGACTGCGAACCCACCCGAGATCCCAGCGCCGAGGTTGGCGGCGCCGAGGCCGATCAGCTCACGATTCGGGTCGATCTGCCGTTGTTCGCGCTGGGCATACGTCTTGGCGGTCCCCAGGCTTTCCGCGAAACCGACAAGCATCACCCCCAGGGCCGCAGCCACCAAGCCCCCGAAGCGGTCGAGGCTGACGTCGGGGAGAGCGAGCGAGGGCAGGCCGGCCTTGATCGAACCGACGATCGCTACCCCGTGGCCGCCGAGGTCGAATAGCTCGACCGCGCCGATTCCCAGGACCACGGCCGCCAGCGGTCCTGGAATCGCCGGTGCCACTCGAGGAAGCCCGAACAGCACCGCGAGCGACCCGACCCCGACCGCCAGCGTGAGGCCATCGGTCTCATTGAGATTGATCAGAAAGTCCCAAACCCTCTCGAAGAAGTCACCGCTGCCAGACTCGACTCCGAACAGCCTCGGGACCTGGCCGGCGATTATCGTCAGCGACAAGCCGACGATGAAACCCTTGAGCACGGGTTCGGAGATGAAACTCGCCACGAACCCGAGGCGCAGGAGGCCCGCGATCAACGCAGCGAGTCCGACGCAGATGGCGAGCGCAGCCGTCGTCGCGACGAACTGACCGCCATTGCCCGCAACGGCGTTCCCGACAACGGCAGCCGACAGGGCCGCCGCGGCGGCCGATGGCCCGGTGATCAGCTGTCGCGAGCTGCCGAGAGCCGCATAGAGAACCAATGCCGCCGGTGCCGCATAGAGGCCGACGACGGGCGGGACCCCGGCTATCGTCGCGTAAGCCAGAGCCGAGGGCACCAGCACGGCCCAGACCGTCAGCCCGGCAACGACGTCCCCGCGGACCCAGTCGCGCTGGTAGTTCCTCAAGGATGGAAACACGCGGCTCACCAGCAGATAGGCAACGTACTCTCAGCCGCTCTGCGAAGGGCTTCCTGCCGCACCGGGGGACACCCGACCGGCATACGGCAATCTTCGATCGCGTTTGCCGCATTTCGTCCAAAGCGGTGTCCCGTCTGCTCGGCGCGAAACCCGTCCTATGTACGGGTAAAGCGCCAGGGACGTAATTCGAGCCCTGGAGGAGCTAGCCCAGGCGCCGCGCCACGCTGACCTGTTGGTCTCCAGGCGGGGCCGCCGTCACCTTGACCTTGGCCCCCCCACGGCCGCTCAGGAAGTTCTTGCCGGAACGGCTGAGCGGCAGCTTGACGGTGCGCGAGGCGCCCGCTGACAAGTCGATGCCGCGCATGGTGCCCAGCTTCCTCTTCCCCACACGAGCCGTCAGCGAGACGTTGTTGCTCGCGAGCAGCCCTCGCAGCTTGACCTTGAGCTTGCCGCTCGAGGCGACCGGACCCAGCTTGCTGCTGAGGATCGTGACCGCAACCGTGGGAGAGGCGCTCGGGGTCACCACCAGCTCGCCAGACATCTGGGTGGGGTGCACCGTGCAGAAGAAGCGGTAGGTGCCCGCCCCGAGGGAATCCGTCCCGTTCACGGGCGTTTGGCCGACGTTTATCTGGGCGGAGCTGAACACCGGCTTGTTCTTGGCCCCGCTGTCGACCGAGAAGACGTCGTGTGGTGAGGTGCCCGGGTCCTGGTTCTGGAAGATGGCCGTCGTTCCCCGGTCGATCGTGAAGCTGGCCTTGCCGTAGCTGCAGCACGTGGT
>DATDKQ010000013.1:0-3021 GCA_036519915.1 Solirubrobacterales bacterium
GGATCGACAGCCTCGAGCGCGACAAGCTCCCCAAGGCGCCCCCGCTGGTTCGCCCCGTGATCCGGGGCGTGGCGATCAGGCCGAGCGGGGTCAGCGAGGGCTGAGCGGGCGTCAGCCCGCTCGGTCGTCTTCACCGATCACAGCGGTCCCCTCCTGCCAGGGCTCGAGCGACTCCGACGTGACCCACGGGGATCTCCCGTCGACCTCCACCTGCCTGGTCATCGCGGCCATCCTCTCCTTCGAAGATTCGGTGGCGGACGAGACCATGAACCACTTGCGCTCCTCGGCCAAGCCGCGGTGCAGCGGGCGCGAGGTCCCCTCGTAGACGGCCCGCTTCAGCGACCGGATCGCCTCGGGGGAGCGCCGCGCGAGCCGCTCGCCGATGCGAACCGCGGCGTTTTCCACCTGCTCCGGAGGGACCACCGCTTGGACCAGGCCGTAGTCGAGCGCTTCGCGCGGGCTCAGCGTCCGGCCCTCGAGCATCATCGCCAGCCCACGACCGACGCCGACCAGCCTGGGGAGGCGCTGCGTCCCGCCGGCGCCGGGGTTGAAGTCGAGTGTCATCTCGGGCAGGCCGATCGCGATGTCGGCGTCGGCCATCACCCGGAGGTCGCAGGCGAGGGAGGTCTCGCAGCCGCCACCGGTCGCCGGTCCGTTGATCGCCGCGATAAAGACCTTCTCCGAGCGGTTCATCGACAGGAACAGGTCGTGGATGCGGTAGAGCTCGAACACCGCCGCCAGCGGGGTCCGCTCGGCGAGGTCCCGCACGACGGGCACTCGCCGCAAGGCTCCGGCGATCCGGAGCACGATCGCGGTGAGCCACGGGGGGGCGGCGATCCCGGCTCTCTCGACGCTCGCGAGGATCTCGCCGACGTCGTAGTGCGTGATGTACAGGCGCTCGGGCTTTCCGGTGATCACAACGGCGCCGACCGAGCGATCGCCGCGCAGCGAGGAGAACAGATCGCCGAGCTCGCGGACCATCTCGGCCGTCATGAAGTTGTGCGGCGGGTGATCGACCCTGACGACCAGGACACGGCCGCGGCGCTCGGTCTCGAACAACGGCATAGGCCGAAGCCTATGCGTCAAATCCCACGTGGATGTGGTTGCAGTGGTCGGCCTGCGCAAAGCCGTTCGGGTTCGCCGGGCCGTCCGGGTCCCAGCAATAGATCAGCTCGGTCGGCTCCTGCCCCGGAGGCAGAGCACCGAGTTGGCGGGCCAGCGTTCCGCAGGGCCCATCGGGGGTGACATTGGTGCAAGCCACGCCGTCGATCGCCGCGATGTCCATGGCGCGTCCGTAGTAGTGATTCGAGACGTTCCCGCTCGCGGTGTTCCTCGGGTGGTCCGACCGCAGCGCCGAGATCGTGATCGTGTGCTGCTGACTGATCGCGCCGATCAGGTTGATGATCCGCGGGTCGATCGCTCCGGACTGGATGTCGACCATCTCGAGCTGGTTGGAGAGCTCGACGTTCCGCCAGTTGATCGGGGTGTTGGCCGGGCCGGGCAGCGCCACTGCGTAGGCGACCGTCTTCACCTGGCAGGTGCCCTTCATTGCCTCTGCGTCCGCCATGACCGCTTCGACGTACCACTCGGCGTGATTGTGCTGGAAGAGACCGGCTCGCAGGTCGCCCGCCGCCCAGATCATCCGGGCGAGGGTGGCTGCGGAGTCTGCCGGGCTGGAGTGCTTGACCTTGCCGTCCCCGTCACCGTCAACCGCGTAGCTCTTCCAGTTGTCCTCGGTGATCCCGAGCGGGCCGCGCGAGGCGAGGTCCTCGGCCGACATCCCCTTGCCGAAGTTCGATTCCACCCGCGCCACCGCCGCGAGCGCCCAGACGCCGCTCTGCCCGAGCTCGTAACGGCCGGCCGCATCCTGAAAGGCCTGCATGTATGGCTCCGGGATCGACACCTGCGCGTCCTTGGCGGGGAAGCAGACCATCTCCTGCCGCTTGGGGATCAGGGAGAGGCCGCCGACCGCGCCGTTGCCGATCCCGCTGAAGCAGGCGGCCCGCGCCATCACCTCGGCGACATACCAGTCGGCGTGGTTGTACGCGAAGACGGCGCCCTCGGGGTCCTCGGGCATTCCCCCGGCGCGGAGGTACCGGGCCGCGGCGAAGATCGCGTCGTGCGGCTCGTTCGGATCCTTGTCCCCATCGCTGTCCGCGTCGACCCCGTAGGAGGCCCAGGTCGAGGGCATGAACTGCATCCACCCCATCGCTCCGGCCGACGACGGGCCGAGGTTCTGCCCGAAGCCGCTCTCGATCTCGTTGATAGCGGCAAGGATCGAGGGCCCGGCAGGCCCCAGGTCGTAGGCCTGCGAGGCGGCCGAGTAGATCGGGATCAGGTAGGCCGGGACCGCGACCGGACCGCAGGCGGTCGGGAGCGGGGTCGCCGGCGGAGGCATTGCACTGCCGCCGTTCTCTGCGGCGCCCTTCTCGTTCCCCTCCGGCGCCGGCTTGGCTGGATTCGGCTGTTTCCTCGGCGGCGGCTTGGGGGCGGGCTTGGGCTTCGGCTTGGGGATGTACTTGGGCGGGGCCGCGGTAATGGGCACCTGCGGGAGGGTCGGCGGCGGGTCCGGTGGTGTGGTCGTCGTCGGCGGGGGCTCCGTGGTCGTGGTTTGCGCCACGGCGCTCTGGGCGGCGATTGCTGCGCCCACGACCGTCGCCGCGATGGCGGTCCTGACGCGTCCCATCAGCCCAGTACCTGCTCGACTCGCCACTGATCGCCGGCCCGGGTCAGGGTGAGGCGGAGCTCACTGACCGCCCTCAGCCTGGCCAGCGAGACGCTGGCGGTCACCTGCTGCTTGCTCGCGGTGCCGAGGACGACGTTGAGCACGCGAGCCTTGGGGACCTTGCCGGTCGCGGGCAGACGGGGCGGGTCGGACTCGAGGGCTTTTGCAAGCGGCTTGGTGGCGGTCGAGGCGAACGCCGACTCGGTCTGCTCGTCGGAGCGGCCCACCTCGTAGGTGACGAACGCCTGAGCGAACTCCCACGCGACCGCCGCCGGCTTCTCGGTGGGCTTCGCTGC
>DATDKQ010000014.1:0-10438 GCA_036519915.1 Solirubrobacterales bacterium
ACGCCGCCGAGCTGATCGTCTGCTGCGAGGTGCTCGAGCATCTCGATGACCCGAATAGGGCACTGGAGGTGCTCGCCGGGCTGGCGCGGCCATGGCTGATCGCGAGCGTCCCCCGCGAGCCTCTCTGGCGTGCCCTCAACGTGGCCCGGCTTTCCTACGTCAGCGCGCTCGGCAACACTCCCGGACACCTCAGCCACTGGTCGAAGCGCGGCTTCGAGCAGTTTCTGGGCGACCGTTTCGAGGTAGTCGAGGTGCGCACCCCCACCCCATGGACCATGGCGCTCTGCCGCGTACAATCGCCGCCCTCATGAGCCGCCTGCGAAACATGCTCAGGGGTCCTCGCGCGCGTCCGGGCGTGGCCGCCATCATCACGCTCGGGTTCGCCTGGGGCATCGTCATCCATCAGCTCGGCTGGGCCCAATTGGGCCACTTCGGGCAGGTGCGGGCGTTCGCCGACGGGCAGGCGCAGATCGATCAATGGCACTGGGAGACCAACGACAAGGCCTGGGTGGACGGGCACTTCTATTCGGTCAAGAGCCCGGGGACCGCCGCGCTGACCACGCTGCCCTACATGGCGATCAAGGCGCTCGGCGGCGACAAACTCGCCCGAGCCGCCGTCGACAACGAGCGCCGGACTCCCCACCCCAAGTGGCATCCCGACAGCGTCGTGCCACTCGAGAACATGGGCTACGACGTCCAGCGCGGTCTCCGAGTGCAGGAGCGTGTCGAGCAGGAGACGCCGATCGTCTGGGCCCTGACGCTGATCGCCGCAGTGATCCCGGGGATCCTGCTCCTGCTCGGGGTGCGCTGGGCGGGTGACCGGTTCGTCCCGGGCTACGGGACGGCGGCCGCGATCACACTCGGCCTGGCGACGATCGTGATGACCTTTTCCGCCGAGTTCTTCTCGCACGTGATCTCCGCCGCCCTCGCCTTCGCGGCGTTCTGCGTGCTGATGAAGGAGAGGGACGGGCCCAGGCGCCGCTCGATGTTGTTCGCCGCAGGCCTGCTTACGGGTCTCGCCGTCACCTTCGAGTTCCAGACCGGCCTGGTGGGCGTGGTGCTGATCGCCTACGCGCTCGGCAGGCGCTCCGATCGACTGCGGCGCGGCGTCGCCTATGCGGGTGGCGCCGTCCTTGGCGCCGCGCCGATGCTCGCCTTCAACACCTGGGCCTTCGGCAACCCGCTCAAGCTCGCCTACAGCGATGCGGTCGCCTTCCCGGGCAGGAGTGGCCACGACGTGCTCGGACTGAACAGCGACGGCTTCTTCGGCATCACCGTCCCACGGTTGGACAGCGCCACGGACCTGCTCTTCGCCGGGCGCGGGCTGATCGTCCTCACCCCGATCGTCGTCATGGCGGTGGTCGGCGTGTTCCTGATGCGGCGCCGGCATCGCGCCGAGGCCAACACGATCCTCGCGATCGCAGCCGTCTACTTCATCTACAACTCGGGCTACTGGCTGCCCTTCGGCGGCGGCACGCCGGGGCCGCGGTTCCTGATCCCGGCGCTGCCCTTCCTCGCGATCGGGCTGGCCTACGCCTACCGCCGCCTCCCGGCGCTCACCCTGGGCATGGCGATCCCCTCGGCGGTCTTCATGCTGGTCGGCACCCTCACCTACCCGCTGATCGGGAAGCAGGGGATCGGGACCTGGGCCGACTGGCTCGTCCAGGGCCGACTCGAGCACACCGTCCTCACCGCCCTCGGCGTGACCAACGCCTGGCTCGCGCTCGCCCCGTTCTTCGCCGCGATCGTGATCGCGATCGTCCTAGCCGTTCGCGCGACGCCGGCCACGCTGTTCGCCGACTACCGTCTGGCTGTACCGGCGGTGCTCGGCTGGGCCTGTGTCTCGGCCCTGGCGCCCACTCTCGCCAGGTACGAGATCGGTCCGTTCAACCGCGGCAATACATCGGTCCTCTGGCTGATCGCGGCCGGCGTCCTGCTCTCCTTGCTGACGCTGACAGCGTTCCACGTGCGCGAAGGACGCACTCAGCCGAAGTCGCAGGCAGCTGCTCGCGAGCCGTCGCTCGGCCCCGGGCTGGCGCTCGACGAGCCCACCTCGTAAACGACCAGGTCCGGTAAGCGGCAGGCGCTCAGCGGCAGACCCTCGATCGACTTGCGCGCCGCGCCGGCCTGCGGCGTGCCCTCGCTCAGCCCGAGGTGAAGAATCACCGTTCGGACCCCGTATTCCTGCAGCTCGCGGACGGTCGCAGCGTCGGGGAAGTTCGCCATGTCGCGGACCAGGTTCAGCACCACGGCGGGATTGGTGCTGGCGCGGCCGTTGACCATGTCGGGGAAGCTGTCGGTCGAGGCGAGCTGATAGGCGCGGTTCTGCTTCGCGGTCAGCGCCGGCAGGTGCAGCTGGGGCGTCGCGATCTCCTGCGTGGACGGCTGCGCCGGCGGCACCTCCGGCATCGCCTGGTTGTCGAACGGATCGAACGGCAGGCTGCGGCCTTCGGTGACGATCACCAGGACCAGAACCCCCGCGACGACCGCCGAGGACCAGGCGGGCAGGCCCCGCCGCCGCACCGCCCGCAGCAGTACCTCCCCGCCGGCGGCTGCGAGCAGGGCGAGCGCCAGCGATGTGAAGGTGGCCAGGCGCCCTGGCGTCCGGATCGCATCCCAGCCGGGAAGGACGTCATAGAGGACGCGGTAGGGCCAGAGCAGCCCACCCTCCTCGCGGAAACCGAGCTCGAGCACGACCAGGAACACGGCCACAACCCCGATGCCGATTCGCATTCGCTTGCTCAGGCTGCTCGAGAACATGCCGAGCACGGCCAGCAGCACGATCACCGCGCCCGGGAAGAGCGTCTTCTCCTGGAGCGTGGTTAGGCTGTTGCGGAACCCCGCCGTCGCCGACCCCCAGACCCAGTTCTCCTCCGGTGCGGTGAGCAGAACCTTGAGCGGACCCGAGAAGGCAGCGACCTCGTGGGGGCTCCGCTTCGCTGCCGGGAAGTTGTCGGCGATGTAGAGGTACGGGTGCGCGATCCAGTAGGTGCTCGCGATGAAGACGACGGCGCCCGCCGCCCCGATGACGATCATCCGCCGGGGGATCGGCGGCCGGCCCCGGACCAGCCAGGCCACCACGCCGATTGCGACAGCACCGGCGAGCCCGTAGGCGAACGGCAGGCCGAGCACCCAGCCAATCGAGACCTGCCATGCCGCCACCACCCAGGCCCAGAACAGCCACCACGGCCGTTTCAGCCGCACCCCGCGCACGGCGAATGCGATCGCCAGCGGGACCCCGCCACTTGAGATCACCTGCAGATGACCGTCCTGTTCCAGCCTGTAGGGCGCGAAGGCGAACGCCGCACCTGCGATTGCCGCTCCGGCAGGGCTGAGGCCGAGCTCGCGCGCCAGCACATAGGCCCCGAAGAATGCGAGCGCGTAGGCGAAGATGAAGAGGAGGTCGTAGCGGACCATGGCCGCGTGCGGGCCGCGGCCGATGATTCCCGTGGGGGCATAGCCGATCAACGCGTCGCCGAAGGCAAGCGTGTCCTTGAGCGGCCAGAACCGGTTGGCGTCGAAGAAGTGGAGGGGCTGGTGGAGCAACGCGTGCCCGCCCCAGGCCGGCTGCCAGGCCTCGGCCAGCGGGTCACCGATGTCGCGCGGGACCACGCTGCCGAGATGGATCAGCAGCGGCCACGTCATCACGATGGCAAGCAGTGATGCCCCGACCGCGGCGGTGATTACCTCCCTGCGGGTCAAGCCTCTTGCTACCTGTCCGGCCGGTCCGGATAGAGGTCGTCGATCGTGAGCAGCGGGCGGTAGGGCGCCCCCGCCGCCTCCTCGATCGCCTCAGCGCCGCCGGCGAGGCGATCCACGACCGCGGTCACCCCGGCCACCTCGAGGCCCTCCTCCCTGATCCGCTCGATCGCGCGCACGGTGGACCCTCCGCTCGTCACCACGTCCTCGACAACCAGGCAGCGCGTACCCGCCGCGAGCTCGGGTCCCTCGATCCAGCGCTGCAGGCCGTGCTCCTTGCGCTCCTTGCGCACGAGGAAGGCGACCAGCCCGTCTCCCTTCTCGGAGCCGATCGCCGCGCAGGCCAGCGGGTCGGCGCCCATCGTCATCCCCCCGACGGCGTCCGCCCCGCGGTCGGCGGCCTCGGCCGCGACCAGTACTCCGGCCGCGCGGTAGGCCGGCGGGCGCAGCAGGGCCCGCTTGGCGTCGACGTAGTACTGGGCTATCCGCCCGCTCGAGAGCGTCACCTCGCCGATCACCAGAGCGTGCTCGCGCAGCTCGGCCAGCAGCGTCTCGCGGGCTGATTCCTGGTCCGGCATCCGGCGGATCCTAAGCGGCGACCACGCCGCGTCCAGCCGAGGGTCTCCGGAAGCCCCGCTGCGACTCAGCCGCTAGACGTACACATTGATCGCATCGCCGAGATTGATCCAGTTGTAGATGTAGACCGAGAACGGGATCGGGTTGCGGACGCAGCCGTGGCTGGCGGCCTCGTGCATCGGCACCGAGGGGTACCCATGCGTCGCGTATCCGCGGATGAAGTACACGGACATGTACATCCCGTGCGAATTCGTCCCGGGCTCCTTGCGGTAGAAGTGGAAGGTCCCGCGGACGGTCGGGGTGGAGGGCTTGCCGGTGGAGACGTGGAAGGTCGCGACCACGTGGTCGCCGTTGATCAGCGCCATCACCTGGCGCGAGATGTCGACCTCGACGTGACGCCCGCCGTGGTACCGCGGCTTGAACGCTCCCCGGCCCATCAGCAGCTTGCGGAAGATGACCGGCTTGTACTGCATGTTCCTCGCCATGCCGTTGACCTTGCGGAAGGCGGCGGTGCCGAGGTGTGTCCCGCCCGTGAAGCGGCTGCTCGCGTTCCGGCCGATGTAATAGCCCTGCTTGACCAGCGACTCGTTGTAGAGGCGGATGACCGGCCCCTTGCCCAGGTGCTTGGGCACCCTGACCGAGAAGCGCTGCGGCGCGGAGCTCTGGCTGCCGCTGGTCGCGGTCACCTCGTAGTTGCAGCAGGCGTTGACGACGAACGGGAACGAGAACTTGCCGCTGCTCGCGTCGAGCTGCTGCTTCGCGACGGTTCGGCCGCTGGCCTCGACGGTGACCGTCACCTTCTCGCCGGGAAGCGCTCCGGGGAGCGTCCCTACCGCGTTCACCTTGTCGAGCAGCCCGGGGCTCTTCGGCCCGTTCAGATCGAGGGTCGGCGGACCCGTCGCGGCGCTCGCGGAAGCAGCCGGGATCGCCAGCGCCGCAGCAGCTAGCACCACTGCGATGAATAGTCCTCCCCGGCGATTCACGTCGCGGCATTGTGCCCGATCCGGCGGCGTCATGGCTAGGCGACGAGCTTCTTGCGGAGCGCCCGCACCGGGATCGTGAAGAGCAGCGCGCTGAGGGCCGCCAACCAGACCGAGTTGCCGACGACCGACCAGAACTCCGGGCCGGTGGCGAGGCCGCGGGTGATCTCGACGAGGTGGTAGAGCGGCATGAACCAGGCGACCACGTGGACCCAATCCGGCAGCTGGTTGAAGGGGAAGAACAGGCCGGAGAACAGGAACATCGGCGTGATAAAGAGGGTGAAGAAGTAGGAGTAGAGGTCGATCTTCGGGATCAGCGTCGTGAACGTGTAGCCGATCACCGAGAAGCAGATCGCGCCGAGCACGACGAAGATCGGGATCGCAAGCGCCCACCACGAGGAGACGAGGCCGAAGATCGCGATCACCCCCAGGACGACGATCCCGTAGATCGTCGCGCGGGCGGCGCTCCACGCCAGGTCCCCGGCCACCACGTCCTGGACCTCGACGGGGGTCGAGAGCACGTTGTCGTAGAGCCGCAGCTCGTTCATCCGGAAGTAGACGTTGTAGGTCGTCTCGAACGCCGAGGACCACATCGCCGCCGACGCGATCAGGCCCGGCGCGATGAACTCCTTGTAGGGAATGCCGTTGATCTGGGCGATGTAGGTGCCGAGCCCGAAGCCGAGCGCCAGGAGATAGAGGAAGGGATCGAGGAAGGTGGGCAGCAGGGCGCCCCGCCAGAGCTTCGAGAAGACCCGTGCGTTCCGGAGGAAAACAGCCAAGGCCAGGCGCGGCATCGGAATGAGATCCCGCATCGGCAGCCGTGGCCCGAGGCCCGCGTAGCCCGGCTCCTTGAGCATCGCCATGGCTACTCCCTCAGGCTCCGGCCGGTCAGTCTCAGAAACACGTCTTCGAGGGTCGCTCGGCGCACCAGAGCGGACTCGGTGGGGAACGTGTCGTGGTCGAGCCCCTCGAGCAGGGCCTCGGCGTTGTCGGCGTAGAGCATCAGGGTCCGCTCGGAGAGATCGTGGCCCTGGATGTCGCCGTCCAGCGAGCCGACCAGCCGGTCTGCATCACAGCCCTCGTCGAGCTTCAGCTCCAGCACCTCCCGGCCGACGTGGCTGCGGACCAGGTCCGGGGGCCTGCCCTCGGCGACGATCCGGCCCTCGTCCATGATCACCAGGCGGTCACAGAGCCGCTCCGCCTCCTCCATGTAGTGGGTGGTGAGGAGCAGCGTCACCCCGCGCCGGCGGAGCCGGTCGAGCGCGTTCCAGACGGCGAGGCGCGCCTGCGGGTCGAGCCCGGTCGTCGGCTCGTCGAGGACGACCAGCTCGGGATCGCCCATCAGCGCCCGCGAGATCAGCAGCCGCCGCTTCATGCCGCCGGAGAGAGCGTGGATTCGATCATCCGCGCGGTCGGAGAGCAGTGAGAACTCCAGCAGCTCGGCGGCCCTCTCGGCCGCCTTGCCGGAGTCGATGCCGAAGTAGAGCGCCTGCTGCAGCAGGTTCTCCCTGACCGTCAGGTCGGCGTCGAGGTTGGTCTCCTGGGGAACGACCCCGATCCGGCTCTTGATCTCGCGTCGTTTCCGGGTCGCGTCCATCCCGAGCACCTCGAGCTCCCCGCCGTCGACCGTCGCGAGCCCGTAGATCATCTTCATCGTCGTCGTCTTCCCGGCTCCGTTCGGCCCCAGGAAGCCGAAGCAGACCCCGGGATCGACGTCGAAGTCGACGCCCGCCACCGCGACGCGCTCGCCGTAGTTCTTCCTCACACCGCGCGCCTTGACGGCAGGGGAGATCGGGCCCTCCGTCAGCTCACCACCGCCAGCGCGAGACCGTTGTTGATCATGTGCGCGATCACGCACGGCCACAGCGATCCAGTCCGGTCATAGAGCCAGCAGAGGGCGAATCCCAGAACGGCGAGGGGGACGACGGTGGTGATTCCGGTCGGCGCATGTACAAGTCCGAAGATAAGGCCCGAGGCGATCGCGGCCGGCCAGAGCGACCAGCGCGTGCGCAACCCGGCGAACACGAACCCGCGGAAGAAGAGCTCCTCGGCCACGGGCGCCAAGCCGACGATCATCACCACCGCGAGGACAGCGATCAGGATGCTCGGGTTGCCCACTCCCAGCTCGCCCCCGATGTCCTCCTGGTCCGGCTTCAGCACCAGGCTCGCGAACAGCCCGGCCGCGATGTAGTAGACGACCAGGGTCGCGAGCATGATCCAGATCGCCTTGAGGCGGAACGGCCGCAACCCCAGGAGGCGCAGCGGCCTGGCGAGGGGCCTGAACTTCCAGTCCGCGGCAACACCGACTGCGACGCAGAGCAACAGGCCATCGAAGATCGCCTGGGCGGCCAGCAGCGCGCCGTCGCTGTCCAGATCCGGATCGAACGGCGCCACCACGAGCGGGGGCACGATGATCGCCAGCAGCAGCCCCCCGAGCAGCCACCAGAAGGTCGTCCTGGGCGTCCACGGGACGGGTGTCACGCCAGCCGCCTCCATCAGGCGTTTTGCGAGGGTCGATGCGAGGGCACGCGTGAGCGCGACCCGTTTTGTGGTGGAGCAACCCGTTCAGTGGTGGCGGCGCGCGGGGCTCGGCGGACGACCACCGTCTTCGCCGCAAGATCGCCGAGGCGCTGCTTCCGCTTCCCGGCGGCGATCATCACCTCGCCGATCACGAAGAAGTCGACGATCCGGAGCAGGTTGCGGATACTGGCCTGGCCGTAGGTGAGCCGCTCGGCGCCGTCCAACGAGCGCACCTCGATTCCGGTGGCGTTCTTGCCGATCGTCTGCCCCCAGCGCCACTCGCAGATGGCGAAATAGTTGAACCAGAGCGAGAAGAAGACCACCATCGCAACGATGCCTGCCGTGTCACTCGCCGCGAAGGCGCCGCCCACGATCAAGACGTAGATCCAGAGGTAAAAGAGGACCCAGACGAGGTTGTCGAGCAGCGAGGCGAGGCAGCGCCGCCAGAAGCCCGCGTAGTTCGGCTCAGACATCCGAGAGATGCTCGCGGATCTGCCTCAAGGAGGAGATGTCGCCCCCGTTCCCGTCCCGGTCGATGAGCAGAGAACGGATGCCGGCCGCCCGCGCTCCCTCGACGTCCTCCTCGGGTGTGTCCCCCACGTGGAGGGCCTCGTCGGGGGCGCAGCCCGCCAGCTCGAGCGCCGGCTCGAAGATGGCGGGGTCGGGCTTCCGCGCGCCCGCCGCGGCGGAGCTCACCGCCCCATCCAGCAGCTCGCCGAGCCCGCAGCGCTCCAGCACCGCGGGAAGGGAGCAGTCCCAATTGGAGACAGCCACCAGACTCAGCCCCCGTTCGCGCAGCTCGCGCAGAGCCGGAGGGGCGTCGGGATAGGCGTCGAAGCGGATCGCTTCGACCAGCTCGTCGGCCGTGACCTCCATGTCGAGCTTTTCGGAGACGATCGCGGCGCAGCGCTCGCGCAGGTCCGCCAGCGAGGCCTCGTCGCGTCCCTCATGCGCGTGGTCGCGGTAGTAGGCCATCTCGGCCCGCAGGGCCTCCTCGAGGCGCTCGTCGCTCACCTCCGCGGGGACGCGGTCACGCAGGGACAGCCAGGGCGGCTCGAGCTCGATCAGTGTGCCGAGGGCGTCTAGGAACACGGCGCGGGTCATCCAGCTAATACTGCCGACCTCATGTTCCTGGCTGCCGCGAACCAGAGCTTCTGGCAAGAGCACGGCGACGAGATCTCGGCGGCGATCACGCTGGTCGTCGCGATCCTGATCGCGATCATCGTCGACCGCCTGCTGATCGGACGGGCGGTCCAGGCGACGATCCGGATGGACACCGGCGAGCTCTCCCGCGAGGCTCGCACCCGCCTGCGGCTGATCCGCAGGCTTCTGTTCCTGGCGATCATCCTGATCGGCGTGGCGCTGGCGCTCAGCCAGTTCACCTCGATCAAGCGCTTCGCCACCGGCGTCCTCGCCTCGACGGCGGTGCTGGGCATCATCATCGGCTTCGCGGGCCGCCAGGTGATCGCCAACCTCGTCTCGGGTGTGCTGATCGCGATCACCCAGCCGATCCGGATCGGCGACCTCGTCTCGATCGGGGACGAGGTCCACGGCAGGGTGATCGACATCGCGCTCACCTACACGCGGGTGGATGCGGGCGACGGCAGCCTGATCGTGGTGCCCAACGAGAAGGTGGCGACGGACGTGGTCGTCAACCACTCCGCCGGCAACAGCGCCGCACCGGTAACCGTCGACGTCTGGTTACCCCCTGACGCAGACGTCGAGGCCGCGCGGGAGGAGCTCGAGAAGGGCGACGTCACCTCCGCCCGCCTCGTCGAGGTCACGCCCGAGGGCTCGAGGCTGCAGGTGAAGGCCGCGATCGATGCGGGCATCGATCGCGAGGTGCACGAGGCGGAGCTGCGGGAGCGCGCGCAATCGATCCTGCGCGCCAGGGGCCTGCTTAGCACTCCCTGAGGTAGGCCTAAGTACCCTTTCCGCACTATGAGCGCCCGCTCCCGCCGGCGGCATCGACGCACGAGCCGAAAGAGAAACCCCTTCCTTGTGGTCCTTCTGGTCCTCGGGTCGATGGTCGCCGTCGGCGCGCTCGCATCCGGTTTCTGGCTGATAGGCGTCTACAACTCAGCGCCCTCGATCGCCTCACTGAGACCGATCTCAAAGGGGGCGGTTTCGAAGGTGTACGGAGCGGACGGGTCCCTGATCGGGGTGATCCACTCCGACAACATCCGGCAGCCGGTCTCGAGCTCCCGGATTCCGCAGGACCTCAAGGACGCGACGGTCGCGATCGAGGACAGGCGGTTCTACAGCCACGGTGGCATCGACCCCTCGGCGATCATCCGGGCCGGCTGGGAGGACCTGACCGCCGGCGGCAAACCGGTTGAGGGCGGCTCGACGATCACCCAACAGCTCGTCCGGAACCTCTACATCGAAGACCCGCAGGACACGCTCCACCGCAAGATCATCGAGGCGCACCTGGCCAATGACGAGGAGGACCAGCACTCAAAGGACTGGATCCTGACCGAGTATCTGAACACCGCTTCATACGGCACGAACAACGGCGCGACCGCGATCGGCGTCGAGGCGGCGGCCGAGACCTACTACTCCAAGCACGCGCGCGACCTGACGCTGCCCGAGGCGGCGATGATCGCAGGGCTGCCGCAGGCGCCCTCCCAGTACAACCCGCTCCTCAATCCACGGGCGGCGCT
>DATDKQ010000015.1:0-2578 GCA_036519915.1 Solirubrobacterales bacterium
CCCGGACCAGTACGACCTGGTCGACGCCGCGATCGATCCCAAGGGCGACCCGCCCGACGGGCTGATCGCCCACTCGGCCCGCTTCGACGGCGACACGCTGAAGGTGCTCGACATCTGGGAGTCGCCGGAGGCGTTCGGAGCATTCGCCGAGTCGCGGCTCGGCCCGGGGATGGCTCAGACGCTCGGCGACGACGCGCCCGCGCCCCCGGAGCCGAGGTTCACCGAGCTGCACAACGCGTACGGCGTCTGATCTGGACCTAGGCCGGAACGCGCTCTGAGGCGACCCGCTCGATGCGGGCGCCGAGATCGCGTAGGCGCATGTCGATCCGCTCGTAGCCGCGGTCGATCTGCGCGACGTTCCCGATCTCCGAGGTGCCGTCCGCCGCGAGCGCGGCGATGAGCATCGCCATGCCCGCGCGGATGTCGGGACTCTCCAGCCGGGCCCCATGAAGACGGCTCGGACCGCTGACGATCGCCCTGTGGGGATCGCACAGCGTTACCCGAGCGCCCATCGCGACCAGCTTGTCGACGAAGAACAGGCGGTTCTCGAACATCTTCTCGTGGATCAGGATCGTCCCGTCGGCCTGGGTCGCCAGGGCGAGGGCGATCGAGGTGAGGTCGGCGGGGAAGGCAGGCCAGGGGCCATCGTCGATCGCGGGAGTCATGTCGCCGTGATCGTCGCGAATCATCAGCTTCTGCTCCGGCGGGACGAGCAGGTCCTGGCCCTCGACCATCGTCTGCAGCCCGATTCGGCGGAAGTGCCGGCGGATTCCCTCCAGGTCCTCCGCCACCACCCCGCGGATTCGCAATTCGCCGCTGGTCGCAGCGGCGAGGGCCATGAAGCTCGCGATCTCGATGTGATCCGGGCAGACGTCGTGATCGGCGCCCTCGAGCTTCTCGCGCCCATGGACGGTCATCACGTTCGATCCGATGCCGTCGACCTGCGCGCCCATCTTGCAGAGCAACCGGGCGAGGTCCTGGACGTGTGGCTCCGAGGCGGCGTTGGCGATCGTCGTCGGTCCTTCGGTGAGCGCTGCGGCGAGGAGCGCGTTCTCCGTTCCCATCACCGAGGGCTCGTCCATGAAGATGCGCGTCGGCTTCAGGCCATCGGGCGGTCCCGAGAGCTCGATCCAGACGTCGCCGGCGACCTTCGCCCCGAGGTCTCGGAAGGCGTCGAGGTGGGCGTCCAGCCGGCGGCGCCCGATCGTGTCGCCTCCGGGCGGTGGCATTCGCACCTCGCCGAAGCGGGCGAGCAGCGGGCCGGCGATCAGGAAGGACGCGCGGATCCGGTTGGCGAGCTCCTCATCGACCTCTGTGCCGGAGATCTCGTCCGCCTGAAGGCGGACCTCGTTCTCGCCCGTCCAGGCGACCTTCACGCCCAGTCGCTCGAGCAGGCCGAGCATCGACTCGACGTCACGGATCCGCGGCACGTTGCGGACGAGGAGCTCCTGGTCGGTCAGCAGGCACGCGGCCAGGATCGGGAGCGCGGCGTTCTTGTTCCCCGCCGGAACCATCTCTCCGGACAGGGGTACGCCGCCCTGGATGATGAATTTCTCCATGGGCGCCTAGAGTAACCAGCCCCATGGCGGAGGTCTCACGAGACGATGCATGGCAGCTGGTCACCGAATGGATCGAGTCCGAGTCGCTGCGCAAGCACCTGCTCGGCGTCGAGGCGGCCATGCGCGCCTACGCCCGCAAGTGGGGCGAGGACGAGGAGACCTACGCGGTTACGGGTCTCGTCCATGACCTCGACTACGAGCGTTACCCGGACCTCGACACGGGCCACCCTCGCTACGCGATCAAGGAGCTGGAGGGCCGTGGCTACCCGCAGGAGGTGATCGACGCCGTCACCGGCCACGCCGACTTCATGGGCGTACCCAGGGAGACCCGCATGGCGAAGACCCTCTACGCAGTCGACGAGCTCTCGGGCTTCGTCGCCGCCTGTGCTCTCGTGCGCCCCACCGGAATCGAGGGAATGAAGCCGAAGTCGGTGAAGAAGAAGCTCAAGACGCCGTCCTTCGCGGCCGCGGTCAACCGCGAGGACATCCAGCGTGGGATCGAGGAGCTCGAGGTCGACCAGGATGAGCACATCGCCCTGGTCATCGAGGCCCTCGCGGAGCGCGCCGACGAGCTCGGCATCGGATCTCGGGAAGCCGCCGCTCCCGACAGTTAGATGTAGCCGGTGCGGCGCTGGATGAAGATCACCCTGGGCGTGGTCGCGGGGCTTGTCGTCCTGCTGCTGCTCAACGCGCTCGTTGTCTCGAATGCAACCAGGGACGCCTATGTGCGCGACAGCGGAGCGCGGCTGGTCGAGACCTCGAACGGAACCCTCCAGGTGCTCGAGCAGGGCAATCCGCGAGGCACTCCGATCGTGCTGATCCACTGCTACACGTGCTCCATGAACTGGTGGGACGACCTCGCCCCGCTGCTGGAGCGGGATCACCGGGTCATCCGGGTTGATCTGCTCGGCCACGGCGGCTCGGACAAGCCGAGCGCCGGCTACTCGATCGCCGACCAGGCGAGTGCGGTGGCGGAGGCACTGGCGAAGCTCGGTGTCCTCAATGCCACGGTTGTCGGA
>DATDKQ010000016.1:0-7210 GCA_036519915.1 Solirubrobacterales bacterium
GATCACCGGGTCATCCGGGTTGATCTGCTCGGCCACGGCGGCTCGGACAAGCCGAGCGCCGGCTACTCGATCGCCGACCAGGCGAGTGCGGTGGCGGAGGCACTGGCGAAGCTCGGTGTCCTCAATGCCACGGTTGTCGGACACTCGCTCGGGGGCAGCGTGGTGACGGCCCTGGCCCAGCAGAGCCCGCAGCTCGCCTCCCGGGTGGTGATCATCGACCAGGCCCCCCAGGACGGCTTCGAGAACGAGGGGTTCGCGCAGCGCGTCAGCTACTGGCCGATCCTCGGACAGGCGGGCGACCGGCTTCTACACATCGCTCCCAAGTCGTCGATCCGGGGTCAGTACGACGACGCCTTCGCCCCCGGGTACGACATCTCCAGCGGCTTCGACAACCCCGACCAGCCCGTGGACGATCTGCGGGCGATGACCTACACGGCGTACAAGGAGACGCATGACGCCGAGCAGGACTTCGTTGATGAGGCGCCGCTCGACGAGCGCCTGGCCACCGCCCACGTGCCGACGATGGTCATCTTCGGCGCCGAGGATCAGCTCTACGACGCCCAGGCGGCGGTCGCCCGCTACCGGCAGAACGTGCCCGGGATCCAGACGCACCTGATCCCCGGCGCGGGACACTCTCCGAACGTCGAGAGGCCGAACGCGGTGGCGCCCCTGATCCTCTCGTGGGCTGCGCCGCCGCCCGGGGCCCTGCGCCCGGGAAAGAAGAAGGCGGCCGCGAAGACCGTCAAGAGCAAGGCCGCTCAGGGCCAGAAATAGCGAAAGGGCCCGATTTCTCGGGCCCTTTCTAAGAACAAGGTTTCCCTCGTTCCATTAATGAACACCCTACCCCTCGCGAATGCGAAGTCAAGAGGTCGTGGACGTGCGTTCCCGCTACTTGCGGGAGTTTGCGCTCAGGCCGGCTGTGCCGCCGGCGCCTCCGTCAGCTCCAGCGTGTCCGCGGGCGCGTTCTGGCTTCGCGAGAGGGCGATGAACGGCAGGGCGAACGCGGCGATCCCGGCGGAGACCAGATACGAGGCCGCGTATCCCGAAGTGTCCGCGACCCGCCCCAGGACCGGCTGCGTCCAAACGCCTCCCGTCGAGGACATCATCGAATCGAAGGAGAGGATCGTGGCCCGTTGGCGTGACGGAATCATGCCGTTGATGTAGGTCTGGCGGATCGGCATCGTCGCGGCGAAGAGCAGCCCCCACACGGTGGTCATACCGATCACCACCCAGAAACTCTGGATTGCTCCGATCAGCGCAAGCACGACCACGCTCAGGCCGGCGGTGACGAGCAGGGCCGACGTGCGACGGCGGAACAGGGCGCGGATCCGGGGCGCCGCCGCACCGCCCAGGATCTGCGCCCCGGCCACGATCGCGGCGGCGAGACCGGCGATCTCGTAGGCCTGCGGGTCGCCGTAGAGCTCGAGCAGGTACGGCTGGAGCGCGTAGAAGGCGTAGATCCCGACGCCGCCGGTGAACAGCGCCTCGACCATCAGCCACTTGACCGCGGGAACCCGCCAGCCGTACTCGATCGAATTCGCGGCGATCTTCCGCATCTCGGCCAAGGGCTGCTCACCCTTCTCCGGAGTGAAGCCGACGTCGTGCATGAGCCTGAAGGCGACGACGAACATCACGAGCAGAATCGCTCCTCGCAAGACGAAGGGCGTGCCGAGGCTGACCTGCTGGGCGATGAACCCTCCGGCGATGGAGCCGCCCAGCATGCCGGCACCGGTGACCATCTGGCCGCGTCCGAAGACCGTTTCGAGGTGGCCCTGGTAGCCCGTCGCGGTCAGTGCGTCGACCAGCCAGGCCTCGACGGCGCCGGAGAAGAAGGTGAAGCCGAGGCCGAGGAGCAGTGAGACCACGGCCCACTCCCAGAACGGTGCTTCGATCTGCCAGAGCATGACGTAGAGCAAGCTCGCCCCCGACAGCGTCAGGGTGCCGAGGAGATAGGAGGTGCGGCGCCCGATCGTGTCGGCGACGATGCCCGTCGGTACCTCGAAGAGCACCATGCCGCCGGTGAAGAACGCGTTCGCGGCGAACGCCTCCAGGTTGGAGAGGCCGGCATCGAGCAGAAAGATCGTGTTGATCCCCCAGATCAGCGAAGCGGCCAGCGTGTTCCCCAACATGAGCAGCAGGTAGGTGCGCTGGATGGAGCGAGACGTGGGCATGCCTACTGAACCTAATGACCCCGCGCGGCCCCCACGTTCATCGCTCCCTCTCCCCGAACAGCGAAACGGCCCGGTCGCCCGGGCCGTTTCTTTGAACTGAACCTGATTGACCCGAAGGTCAACCTGTTCTGTTCAAGTGGCGAGCACCCTACAGGCGTGGGCCCGGTCTTCAAGAGGTCGCAATCGGGACATCCCGCAATCTCCGTAAAACGGGTTGCACCTTGGGAGCACCCTCGCATCTCACTGCCAGCGACCGCCGGCCTTCGCCCACTCGGTCAGGTGGTCGACGCCGCAGAAGGCATCGGCGACGCGGTGCTCGCCACGGTGGCGGACCAGGAGGACGTGGGCATCCGTGAGCTCGGCGTCGCAGTGCGAGCAATTGTTCGCGCCCTCGTCGAGCGTGGGCGGCTCGGACATCTCCCCGGCCTCCCAGTGGGCGCCCTGGATCGACCAGGGGATCAGGTGCTCGAGCCGGCAGAAGGCGGCGCGACGCTCCCCGGCGGGTTCGTAGGCACGGAAGCCGTCGTCGGCCTCGACCTCCACGCCGCACCAGGTGCATGTCTCGTTCATCTTCATAAAACGGGTTGCTCCTCGGCTCCGCCTGCGGAGCACCCTCGCATAATGCACCGAGATGGCCGGACTGCGGATAGTCGTGCTCGAGGGCGACCAAACCGGGCAGGAGCTGCTCGAGCAGGCCCTGCGGGTGATCTCACCCGATGTGATCGGGCTCGACCTGGAGCTCGAGCGATTCGACCTCTCGCTGGAGAACCGGCGCCGCACGCAGAACGCGGTGTGCACTGAGGCGGCGACCGCCATGATGCGAGGGCGCGCCGACAGGCGCGACCCGTTTGGTGTTGGGCTTGGGATCAAGGCCGCCACGATCACCCCCGAGAGCGCCGACGACGTGGGCAGCCCGAACCGGCTGATCAGGGAGTCGATCGACGGCAAGGTGATCGTCAGGACGGGGCGGCGGATTCCGGGAATCAGTCCCGTCGCCGGGATCCACCATCCGATCTCGGTGGTGCGGATGGCGGTCGAGGACGCCTATGGAGCCGAAGAGTCGCGCCGGGCCGAGAACGGCGACGAGGTGGCGCAGCGCATCGAGGTGATCCACCGCTCCATCTGCCGGGCGGTGGCCGAGTACGCCTTCCGGACCGCCCAGGGGATCGGTGGCCGTGTCTACGGGGGGCCGAAGTGGACCGTCAGCCCCGTCTACGAGGGGATGCTGAAAGAGGAGATGGACGCGGCGGCCGAACGGCACCCTGACGTGGGCTACGAGCCGCTGCTGATCGACGCCACCTACGCGGGCCTGCTGACCGGTCGGGCGGACGCTCCGCTGGTGATTCCGAGCCTCAACCGCGACGGCGACTTGCTCTCCGATTTCGTCTTGCCTCTCTACGGATCGATCGCCGGGGCCGAGTCGGTTCTGCTCGCTCTCGACGAGGACCTGCGCGTCCGGGTCGCGATGAGCGAGGCCCCTCACGGGACGGCGCCGGCGCTGGAGGGCAAGGACATCGCCAACCCGATGGGGATGATCCTGGCGGCGGCGGCGGTTCTGCACTACGCCGCCGAGGCGGGCGTACAGGGAGCGGAGCGGGCCTCGCGGGCCATCTATGGCGCCGTGATGGAGACGGCGGCGTCCGGGATCCGCACCCCGGACCTGAAGGGCCATGCCGGCACGACCGAGTTCACCGACGCGGTGATCGAGCGGGTGCGGGCTCAGATGACCGGGCCCTGAGTCGTCGACGTTCCCTCACCGGTGTCGACGACGCGGCGCCACTGCGTGATCAGTCCCCTGCGAACGACGAAGGCGGTCTTGGCGGTCTCGCCCACGCCTTTGCCGCACTCACCCGGGCCGGGACGCTCGGTGAGCTTGAAGGTGGCAATCGTGAACCTGTCCACTGAGACCGCGTCGGTCAGCGTCGCCCCGCAGGGCAGCGATTGGTTGAAGGCCTCGATCTCGTCGCGAGTGGTGAGTCGGAGGGTCGGGGTCCCATTCTGGACGACTGTCGGGACCGCGAACCGCCTGCTCGCCGCTGTCACGTCTCCCGCGCGCAGCTCATCCGCCCAGCTCTTGATCACCTGAACCGTTCCGGGGTCGGCGCCGCCCGGGATCGTGGTGTCGTCCTTGCCCGAGGAGCCGCACCCGGATAGGGCGGCAACGCCGAGGACTGCAAGGACGGCTAGCGCCCTAATCGCGATCGTGCCGCTCCGAGCGCGCCCGCTCGGCCAGCATCCGCTCGAGGTAGGCGGATTTGTCGGCGCGGCGCCGGTGCTGGTCGGCCTCGTCGGGGGTGATGGAGGTTTCGATCGCCTCGTGCTCCTCGGTGGCGCGCTCGTGTTGGGCCTGGCGCATCTCTTCGGTTGTCGGCTCGCGCTTTGGCATCGGGCCCAGATTACTCCCGGTCGGCCGATCGAATTGAGTCGATCGCTCCTTGACCTTTCACGACCGGTATACGAACATACGTTCGATGCCTGTCGCATGCGCCCTGGTCCCCCGCTTCCGGCTGATCGCCGCGATCACGGACAGAGGGATTTTGCGGCGGCCGGCGGCGCTCGCCCCCGAGCCGGGGGCGGCGCAGCTGATCGGAGAGGTCACGGCGGCGGCCGAGAGGTTCGGGTTGCGGGCGGGGATGAGGATGGGAGAGGCGCTCTCCCGCTGCCCCGAGCTGGTCCTGATCCCACCCGATCCGGAGCGGGCCGAGCGCTTCTGGGAGGAGGCGCTGCGGCGACTGGAGGGAATCGGCGCGGCGGTCGAGTCTGACCGCGCCGGCGAGGTGTTCTTCGAGGCGGGCGGCCTGGCCGGCCTCTGGGGAGGGATCGAGGGAGTGCTGGAGCAGGCCGGCCAGGAGCTGGGTCTAAGCGAGGGTGCCCCGCAGGCGAAGCCGAGGAGCAACCCGTTAAATGTTGGTCTTGGAGCCGGCCCGGGTCGCTTTTGCTCATACGTGGCCGCCCCACGCTCCGCCGTCGTTTCCGATGGAGCGGCGGCGAAGTTCCTGGACCCGATGCCGATCTCGCTGCTCTGTGGGCGTCTTGGAGATGAGGCCGACGACCTCCCCAACGAGTTCGAGCGGCTGGGGATCTCCACCCTGGGCCGCCTCGCCGGGTTGCCGCGCGATGCGGTCGCGGATCGCTTCGGACGGCTGGGGTTGAAGGCGCTGCGGCTGGCCCGCGGCGAGGACGAGCCGTTGCGTCCGCGACCGGTTCGGGAGGCGATCGCGGTCGAGCTCGAGCTGCCCGAGGCCGTCTCCGGCCAGCAGCTCGAGCGGGCGTTGGAGCTTTTGATCTCGCGGCTGCTCGCGCACGGCGAGCGGCGCGGTAGGACGCTGCGGGCCCTGCGGCTCTCGGCTCGGCTCGCGGCCGGCGGAGGCTGGCGGCGCGAGATCGCATTGCGGAGGGCCAGTGCGGATCGGGCGCGGCTCGGCGATGCCCTTCTCCCCCACCTCGCCCTGCTGCCCTCTCCGGCCGCGACGCTGCGGCTCAAGGCGGTGGCGCTGGGCCCGGAGACCGGTGAGCAGCTGACGCTCTCGAGTCCCGAGCAGGAGCGGCGCCGGCGGATCTCGGAGGCGGTGCGCCAGACGCGCTCCGCGGCGGGCGCCGATGCGGTGCTGCGGGTGCTCGAGGTGGATCCAGAGTCGCGGGTGCCGGAGCGGCGTGAGGTGCTGATGCCATTTCCTGAGGAGCTTTGAGACCGGGTCGCGTCAACAAGCCCTGGCCGGTGCCGGTCCAGACGGGGCCCGACGGGAAGCCGCAGGCGGTCGGGCGGCTGGCGGTGGAGTCGGTGCGGGAGGAATGGCTCGTCGAGGATGGCTGGTGGACGCAGAAACCCCTGCAAAGGCACTACTTCGAGCTGGTGCTCGAGGATGGCAGCGACGTCGTCGTCTTCCGCGAACCGGATGGTCGCTGGTTCCGCCAGCGGGACTGATGTACGCAGAGCTGCACTGCCACTCGGCGTACTCGTTCCTGGACGGCGCCTCCGACCCCGCCGAGCTGGCCGCCACGGCCGCAGCCCTCGGCCACGAGTCCCTGGCGCTGACCGACCACGACAACGTCTGCGGGGCGATGGAGTTCGCCCACGCCTGCCGGGGTGTCGGAGTACGGCCGATCGTCGGCTGCGAGCTGACCGTGGAGGTGCCGCGGCGGATGCCGCGACCGGTGCACGTCACGCTCTTGGTCGAGGACGCGAGGGGCTGGGCCAGCCTCTGCCGACTGATCACCGGGGCGCATGAGGGGACTCGTGAACCAGCATCAAACGGGTTGCGCTCTCGCGCACCCTCGCATATGCGCGAGCCGCTCCCGCCCTCGCTCCCGATCGACGAGCTTGAGCGGCATACGGAGGGGCTGGTCTGCCTCTCCGGCTGTGCGCGCGACGGGGCGGTCGCGGGGACCTGGGAACGGGGCGATCCGGCCGGTGCTGCCTACCTGGCCCAGCGGCTGCTGCGGACCTTCGGCCCCGATCGCTTCCGGATCGAGCTGCAGCGGCCACTCTGGCGTCACGATCGCTCGCGGAACAGGTGGCTTGTCTCGCTCGCCGAGCGGCTCGGGGTGCCGGCGGTGGCGACGGGAGATGTGCACGCTCACGAGCCCTCCCGCCTGCGCCTCCAGGATGCAATGGTCGCGGTGCGGCTGGGGGCGACGCTGGATGAGACCGAGGGGCTGCGACGGGGCAACTCAGCCTCCGCCCTCCTCTCGGCCGATCAGGCGGCGGAGCGGTTTCGGGACCACCCGGAGGCGGTGGCGGAGACGGAGCGGCTTGCCGAGCGGCTGCACTTCGATCTCACCCGGGAGCTGGGCTACAGCTATCCGGGCGCGGAGGACCGCGGCGCGGATCGGCGGCTGGTGGAGCTCTGCCGGGTGCGGCTGGTCCATCGCTATGAGGGGACGCCGCAGCGCGCCGAGGCCGAGCGGCGGCTGGAAGAGGAGCTGGCGCTGATCAGGGAGCTGCGGCTCTCCGGCTTCTTCCTGCTGCACCAGGACATGCTCGAGCTGGCGCGGGAGGTGGCCGTGGAGGTGCGCGGGCCGGATTCCGCGAGACGGCT
>DATDKQ010000017.1:0-18928 GCA_036519915.1 Solirubrobacterales bacterium
GGACACCGGCGGCCCCGGCGGCGGCAACGGGCCGCGGTGGAGCACCGTCATGCGCGACGATGCGTCCTCCTTCGTCGCCCGCCACCCGGCGGGGTATTGACCGTTACTTAGACGGCCAGCAGTAGCCGTACGCCGTCAGGCCTGAGACTGGCCCGAAGAACCCGTAGCTGCGGGTTGTGAATGTGCTGTTCGAGTTCATGGAGCCATCGGCGAAGAACGCGTTGCTCGATCCGCCGCTCGAGAAGCCGCCCGCCACCAGACGCTTGCCCTTCGGGCAGGCCGAAGTCGTGGTGCTCCCCACCCCGTTGGCGCTGACCGGGACCGGGCTCGAGCTGACCTCGGTCAGCATCGGCTTCTTCATCCGGGCGCAGTAGGCGATGGCGGTGAGCTCGCCCTGCCCCGTGGGGCCGTAGGCGGAACCGCTGACCTTCCACGCCTTTGGCCCGGCCGCCCTCGACTCGGTGACGTAGTCGCCACCATCGCTACGGAAGTTGGTTCGCTGGAAGCCGCCCGAGACCAGGAACTGACCCTTGGGACACCGGGCAGTGACGGTCTTGGTCTGTCCGCTCCTGACCCAGACGGTCTTGTGAGGGGTCGGCGTCGCGGGAATCACGCCGCGGCCGCAGACCGTCTGCATCGTCACCGTGCGCGCGGTGGTCTGCGCCGGGCTCGGGTCAAGTACGACGACGCTGATGTGGTACCCGAGCTGCGCGCCGAGCCGCTCGTAGGAGTGCGGGTAGATCCCCTCGCCGTCGGCTCCCACGCCGGGGCTCTGGGTCATGCCGCCGCCGATGGGCGATCTCCCGCGAGGACAGAGGACCTCGAGCCGGGGGGCGGTGTCCGGCTTGTTGAGCCGGAATGTGGCGGTCGCGAGGCTGAAATTGCGGAGCGGGCGGGCTTCGCCCGGCGTCGCCGCTCCCTTGCGGCCCTGGATGCGGACGGTTCCGAGGTGGGAGTCGAGCACGTAGATGCCGCCGACGGCCCGCAGAGCCATCCGCAGCCGGTTGCAGTTGGTCCCGGACTTGAGAACGTAGACCCGGTTCCGCACGCGGAGGCCGCCGGTGCCGCGCGAGACGCCCACCGTCAGGCCGGTGGCCTTGGTGAGGATCCCCGCCAGCTCGCTCGGCGGTGCGTAGCAGCCGGCGGGATCGAAGCGCCGGTCCTGGAGCGCGAACTTGTAGGCGCCCTCGAGGCGCTTGGTGGGGAGATTGAAGCCGGGCTCCGCAGCGGAAGCGTTTGAACTCGCGAGCAGCGCCGTGACGAGCACGGCGACCAGCGAGATCAGTACTGCGGCGCGCCTCATGGATCGATCAGAACCCCTCAGTCAGACGGAAGTTGCGCGGGCAGACTAGGGGTGATTCGAGATCGATACATTTCGCCGTGACTGTCTCAGTGGCCAGGAGAGGACGAGAGGAGCAAGATGAGCAGTGGGCAGAGGAAGCCGTTCCGTTTCGCGATGGCGGCGCTGGCGGTGGCTGCGGTTTGCGCGGTGTTCACCCCGGCGGCAGGGGCCAAGGTCCCGGTCAGCTTCGAGGTGATGCGGGGATTCCCATCACCGGGTACCCCGGAGAACCTGAACGTGGTCGGGGTGCTGAAGGTCGGCGACCCGAGGGCCGACAACATCCTCGTCCTCAACCCGGGCACCTCGGCGAGCGCCGCCTACTTCCAGCCCCTCGCCCGGACGATCGCCAAGACGCTGCCCGACTGGCAGGTCTGGTCGGTGGAGCGGCGCGAGAACTTCCTCGAGGACCAGTCGGTCCTCAACCGGCTGAAGCAGGGGACGGCGAGCACCACCGACCTGTTCCGCTACTACCTCGGCTGGACCACGGATTCGAGCATCAGCCCGCATTACCAGCTGATCCCGGATTCGCAGGTGCCGTTCGCCCGGGAGTGGGGGATGAACACCGAGATCCAGGACCTCCGTGTCGTCGTCAACGCCGCCGCGAGCCACGGCCGTAACGTGGCGATCGGGGGCCACTCGCTCGGGGGCTCGATCGCCACGGCATACGCGACCTGGGACTTCAACGGCAGGCCGGGTGGGAGCGACCTCTCCGGCCTGGTACTGATCGACGGCGCCAGCAACCCGGTCCCGGTGACCCCGGAGGAGGCGAGCACCTCGCTCGCCAACCTGCAGACGTCGTCGCCGTGGCTCAGCTTCGGCGGGATCCCGGCGCCCTTCGCCGGCCTCTTCGGCATGGTCGGCTCGGCCCTGACCAAGGCCGATCCGAACGCCCCCGCCGTCCTGGAGGGGTGGCCGGGGCTGCCCTCGAACCTGCGGCCGCCCGACGGCATCGTCCCGACCAACGAGGCCGGCTTCGGATTCGCGACCGACGCGGCGACCTCACCGTCCAGCCTGCTCGCCGCCCAGGTTCACTCCGGGCACCTGGCCGCCAGCGGCGACCCGCGTCCCTGGGTGCGGGACGGCGCGATCACGCCGATCCAGCGCTGGGCGACGATGTTCTCCGGTTGGGGCCTGCAGAATCTGGACGGCACCGCCTGGTACCACCCGCTGCGCCTGACGATCGACTCGGGTGCAGTCGGTAACGGCGTTGCCAACCCGGCTCAGTCTGTGCTCGACGTGCACTCGACGGATGCGGCGAAGCTGTCGAAGAAGCTGCGGATCTACGCGTTCGGGGCGGCGCTGGGCGGCCCAAGGGTCCTGGCGGCAGCGCAGGCGCTCGCCCAGACCGCGCACATCCCGCCCGGGCATCTGGAGCTGATCAACCGGCAGGAAACCTACGCGCACAACGACCCGAACTCGGCCGAGCCGAAGGTGAATGAGTTCATTGAGCACCTGATCCCGTTCCTGCGGAAGATCGACAAGAAGGGCTCCTCCGGAAAGAAGTAGGGCGTCAGTCGCTATCGACCGGGCGTCCCGCCCGGCGCCAGGTGCCGACGCCGCCGTTGGCGACGTGCACGACCCCCTCGAATCCCTCGCGCTGCAGGATTGAGGCGGCGAGGCCGCTGCGCTTGCCGCCGCTACAGATGGCGGCGATCGCACGGTCGCGGGGAAGCTCGCCCTGGCGCCCGGGGAGCTCGCCATAGGGCAGGTTGACCGAGCCCGGGATGTGAGCCTCAGCGAACTCATTCTCCTCCCGCACGTCGAGTACGAGCAGTTCGTCGTCCTCCAGCCGCTCGGCGAGCTCGTCGGGGTCGATCAGCTCGATCCGTCGAACGGGCCGGCCCTCCGAGCGCCAGGCGGTCATCCCGCCCTCGAGGTAGCCGCGCACCCGCAGCCCGACCGAGGCGAGCAGCTCGGCGGCCTCCAGCTCGTAGCCGTCGGAGGCCGCGACGACGATCAGCTCGACCTCGGGCGGGACCACCTTGGCGACCTTGGTGGCGAAACCCGTCTCATAGGCGGAGGCGCTGATCGCGCCCGGGATGTGGGCCTCGTCGAACTGCTCGTTGGTGCGGGCGTCGACCAGCAGCGCGCCCTCGGCGATGCCGACCTCGACTGCGCGCGGCGCGAGCGGAATCGGCGTTCCCATGTCCTCGATCAGCGGTCCCTGGTTGATCGCGACGATGTGCTCCACGTTCGGGGGCGGATCCCCGAGCGTTGCGACCGCGTCATCCACGAATTCCTCCTCGGTCTCGAACCGCAGCGCCCGGTTGTGACCGCGCTCGAAGCCGATCGTCGAGGTCGACTTGTGGTCGATCCCCGCGCTGCCGCAGGCCGAGCCGCCCAGGTGCCCGGGCCAGACCTCGACGTCGTCGGGCAGGGGGAGGAGCCGATGGTGCAGGGAGCGGTAGATGCCCGCCGCTCCCTCGCGTTTTTCGATTGCCAGGTCGGGTCGCGCCACGTCCCCGACGAACAGCGAGTCGCCGGTGAGCACGGCCCAGGGGTCGCCGCCGCGGTCGGCGTCCCTCAGGAGGAAGGAGGTGTGTTCGGGCCGATGACCCGGCGTGTGCATCGCCTCGATCTCGACCTCCCCGAGGCTGAGCCTCCAGCCGTCGGTGAACGCCTCATGCGGATATTCGGCGTCGGCCAGCTCATGGACGTGGATGGTCGCCCCCGTCGCCCGGGCAAGGCGGCCGTGTCCGGAGACGTGATCGGCGTGGTTGTGGGTCTCGAGCACGTGCTCGATCCGCACGCCGTGCAGCCGGCTGAGCCGCAGATAGGGCTCGATCGACCACTGCGGGTCGATGACCGCCGCGACGCCCGCGCTCGCGTCGCCGACCAGATAGGAGGCGCAGCTCAGGTCCTCGTGCAGGATCTGCCGAAAGAACATTCCTCGCCAGCGTAGTTGCCTATGGGCGCTCTTCGTGGGCGTCGACGAGCCGGCGCGGCGCGGTCAGGCGCCAGGCATCCTCGATCAGGGCCGCGAGCTCATCCTCGTCGATCGCCTCGAGCCGGACCAGCACGTGCGGGCTCCCCTCGTAGTGGGGCGTCTGGAAGTAGGTGTCCGGGTCGCCGCGCAGCAGTGCCTCCTTGTCATCGAGATCCGCGACCTTGATGACCAGCGCGTCTGGATCGGTCCGCAAACGGCAGAACCCCTTGCCCTTGGCCTGGCCTTCCGTCCTCACCAGCAAGCCCGGCGTGCCCCACCAGCTCCCGGCCTCCACGCCAGGGAGACTCTCGCCGATCGCGACCACGTCGTCCCAGCTCGCCATCGGCTAAGAGCCGGTGAAGTTGGGCGGGCGCTTCTCGACGAAGGCGAGGACGCCCTCGATGAAATCCTGGGTCTGGCCCTGCTCGCGCTGGGCGTCGGCCTCGGCCTCGAGCTGCTCGGCGAGCCCCGCATACATCCTCCGGTTGAGCAGACGCTTCGAGCCCGCGTACGAGGTGGTCGGCCCCTTGGCGAGCAGCTGCAGGAGCGCGTCAGCCGCACCCTCGAGATCCTCGTCGGGCACGACCCGGTTGATCAGGCCCCAGTCGAGCGCCTGATCGGCGGGCACGCGCTCCCCGAGCATGGCCATCTCCGCCGCTCGGGCATAGCCGATCCGGGCCGGGAGGAAGGCCGTCGAGCCGCCGTCGGGGATGAGCCCGATGTTGACGAAGGCCAGCAGGAAGTAGGAGGACTCGGCCGCAACGACCAGGTCGGCGGCGAGCGCGAGCGAGCAGCCGATTCCGACCGCCGGCCCGTTCACCGCCGCGACCACCGGCTTGGGCATCTCGCGCAGCGCGGTGATGATCGGGTGGTAGACCTCCCGCAGCCGGGCGCTCAGATCGGGGACGCCGCCCTCCGTGCCCTCGCGCTGCTCCTTGAGGTCGGCGCCCGAGGAGAAGCCGCGACCCGCGCCGGTGATCATCACGGCGCGAACCGAGTCGTCCTCGGCGACCGTGGTGACGGCGTCCAAGAGGTCGCGGCCGAACCGCTCGTTCCAGGCGTTGAGCGCCTCGGGCCGGTTGAGGAGAAGCTTTGCCGCCGAGTCCTCCGTGGTCAGGTCGACGGTCTCGTGGGAGGCCACGGCCGAAGCCTATTCTCCCTCCTCGTGAGCCGGTACCTGCCACGGCCAGTCGGCAAGCTGGTCACGCGCCTTCTGCAGCGCTCGAGCCAGCATCCGTGGATCCCGGTCCCCGCGCATCGCGCCCTGACCGAAATCGGGGCCCGGATCACGCAGGTCCCCGCCGGTATCACGGTCACCCACGGCACTCTCGGCGGTCGGCCGTGCGATCGCGTCGAGCCCGGGGATGCCGATTCCCGCCGCGCCATCCTCTATCTCCACGGCGGCGCCTACGTCGTCGGGTCGCCGCGGACTCACCGCGGCCTGGCCGCCCAGATCGCGATCGCGGGCGATGCCCCGGTTCAGCTTCTCGACTACCGGCTCGGACCGGAACACAAGCATCCGGCCGCCCTGGAGGACGCCCTGGCCGCGTATCGGGAGCTGCTCGGATCGGGCCTCGAGCCCGGCTCGATCGTGATCGCGGGCGACTCGGCGGGGGCCGGCCTTGCCGTGGCGCTCGCGACGCGGCTCCGCGATGCCGGTGAGCCGGTGCCCGCCGGGCTGGTGCTGCTGAACGGCTGGTTCGACCTGACCTGCTCGGGGCCCTCGATGAGCTTCAACCGCCGCCGCGACGTCGGATTGCGCCGCGACTGGACGGTCCACGGTGGTGAGCTCTACCGCGGGGACACCGATCCGCTCGACCCCGAACTCTCGGTGCTCCGGGCCGATCTCCACGGCCTGCCCTCGACCTACCTGCAGGTGGGCGCACACGACCTGCTGCTGAGCGACTCCGACCTGCTCGCTGAGAGGCTCGCGGGAGCAGGCGTCGACATCGGCTATACGCGTTTCGAGGGCATGTGGCACGACTTCCAACTCGGTGCAGGGCTGCTCCGCGAGGCAGACGAGGCGATGATGGACCTCGCCGCCGCGCTGGAGCGGATCTGGGCGGGCCGCCCGTTGGCCGAAGCGGTAACGGTCGGCAATGGTTCACACAACGGGCGCCCGAGTCCCAGCGTGGCGATCATCGGCGCTGGCTTCGGCGGCATCGGCCTCGGTATGACCCTGAAGCGGGCCGGGATCGGCTCGTTCACGATCTTCGAGAAGGCCGATGGGATCGGGGGAGTGTGGAGGGACAACACCTACCCGGGCGCTGCCTGCGACGTCCCCTCGCACCTCTATTCGTTCTCTTTCGAGCCGAACCCCGACTGGACGCGGGTCTACTCGCCGCAGCCCGAGATCCTCGACTACCTCGAGCGCTGCGTCGAGAAGTACGGCATGGCTCCGAACCTGCGGCTGGGGACGGAGGTCACGCGGGCGCAGTTCGACGAGCGATCCGGCCACTGGCGGATCGAGACGAACGGGGGCGAGACGGTCGAGGCCGACGTCCTTGTCTCCGCCTGCGGCCAGCTCAGCCGCCCGGCCCTCTCGCGAATCGAGGGGGCCGAGCGCTTCGAGGGACCGATCTTCCACACCGCCCGCTGGGACCGCGACGTCGAGCTCGACGGCAAACACGTGGCGGTGATTGGCACCGGCGCGAGCACCATCCAGGTCGTTCCCGCGATCGCGCCGCGGGTCGGCCGCCTCGACGTCTACCAGCGCTCGGCTCCCTACGTGATGCCGAAGAAGGACCGCCCCTACAGGCCGTGGGAGAGGAGGCTCTTCCGGCGCTTCCCGCCCGCGCGCTGGGCGCGGCGCTTCTGGCAGTGGCTCGCCTTCGAGATCTTCGTCTCGGCCTTCAACCAGTTTCGGCCAGTCGCGCGCCTTGGGATCCGCATCCACGAGCGCCACCTCGACGAGCAGGTCAGCGATCCCGCTCTGAAGGAGGTGCTGAGGCCCGATCACGTCCTGGGCTGCAAGCGGGTGCTGATCTCGGGCGACTACTACGAGACCCTCGAGCGACCCAATGTCGAGCTCGTCACCGAGGGCGTCCGGGAGCTGACGAAGCGCGGGGTGATCGCCGAAGACGGCGTGGAGAGGCAGGCGGATGTGATCGTCCTCTCGACCGGCTTCGAGAGCACCCGCTTCCTGGCGCCGATGGAGATCCGGGGGAGGGAAGGGGTCGAGCTCAACGAGGCCTGGCGCGAGGGGGCGAACGCCTATCTCGGCATGACCGTGGCCGGCTTCCCCAACCTCTTCATCATGTACGGGCCCAACACGAACCTGGGGTCTGGCTCGATCATCTTCCAGCTGGAGAGCCAGATGAGCTACATCCTCGACGCGGTGCGCAAGCTTCAGAGCCGCGGCGGTTGGCTCTCGGTACGGCCCGAGGTCCAGGCCTCATTCGATCGCGAGATCCAGAAGCGGCTCTCAACCTCCGTCTGGCAGACCGGCTGCAGCAACTGGTACCTCGATGATCACGGCCGGAACACCAACAACTGGCCGGGCTTCACACTCGAGTACCGGAGGCGGACCCGCCGCCTCGACCTCGAGGACTACGAGGAGTCTCAGCTCAACACGTCGGGCTTGTAGCCGAGGTCCTCGATCATCTCGAGCAGGCGCTTGGCGTGCTCGGGGCCGCGCGTCTCCAACACCAGCTCGACCCCCGTCTCGCTGACGGCGAGCCCGACGCCCTCCCGGACGTGGTCGACGTCGATCAGGTTGGCGCCCCCCTCCCCGAGGCAGGTGAGCAGTGCCGCGAGCGATCCCGGCTCGTCGGCGATCTTGGTGAAGATCCGCAGTCGGCGGCCCCGCTCGGTCTCGCGGTGGCGGGCGATGTCGGCCAGCACACCGAGGTCGATGTTGCCCCCGGAGAGGATCGCCACGGTTTTCCCGGACTCCGCCGGCTCCACGGCGCCCTGTCGAAGGGCCGCCACGCCGACTGCGCCGGCGCCCTCGACCACCAGCTTGGTGCGCTCCAGCAGGAGCAGGATCGCGTCGGCGACCGCGTCCTGGTCGACGGTTACGAGGTCGTCGAGCAGGCGCTCCAGCAGCGGGCCCGTGATCTCGCCCGGGTGCTTGACGGCGATCCCGTCGGCCAGCGGGCAGTGCGACTGGATGCCGATCACCTCGACCCCGTCCCGGCTCTCCTTGATCGCGCTCGCCACCCCGGCGGCCAGGCCACCGCCGCCGACTGGGACCAGGACGCGGGAGAGGTCCGGCACCTCGTCGAGCAGTTCCAGCCCGATCGTGCCCTGACCCGCGATCACCGCGGGATCGTCGAAGGGGTGGACGAAGGCGAGCCCCTCCGCCTCGGCGAAGGCCCGGGCCTCGCCGATGCACTCGCCCAACTCGTCGCCAGTGAGCCGGATCTCGGCGTCGGACTCGCGGGCCGCGGCGACCTTGGCGAGCGTGGCGCGCTCCGGCATGAAGATCGTGGCGCTCAGCCCCCGGGCGCGGGCGGCATAGGCCAGCGACTGTCCGTGGTTGCCCGCGCTGCCGGTGACCACGCCCTTCACCGAGGGATCGAGCGACGCGATCTTGTTGAGGGCGCCCCGCAACTTGAAGGACCCGGTGCGCTGGAGGTTCTCGGCCTTGAGCGCGATCGCGCCGCCGGTTGTCCGCGAGAGGTAGCGCGACTCGATCACCTGCGTGTCGCGGGCGACATCGGCCACCACGTCGCGGGCGCGCCCGATCTCTTCCAGGGAGACGGTGTCGGTTACCGGAGCCATCCCGACAAAGGATCGCTCACCCGGAGGCCCGGCCGAGCGGGACGGTGGCGTCCATCTCCACCAGCGCCCCCTTCGGCAGCGCCGCGACCCCCACGGTGGTCCGGACCGGGAACGGCTCGGAGAAGAAGCCCGCGTAGACCTCGTTGAGCTCCGCGAAGAGGTCCATGTCGGTCAGGTAGATCCCGATTCGCGCGGCCTCGCTGAGCTGCGTGCCCGCGGCGCGGCAGACCGCGTCCAGGTTTTCCAGGCAGCGGCGCGCTTGGTCGGCGACGCCGCCTGCGACCAGCTCACCCGTGTCGGGATCGAGCGGCACCTGGCCGCTGCAGTAGAGGACGCCGTCGGCGACGACCGCCTGGGAATACGGGCCGATGGGAGCGGGCGCTCCCTCTGCCTCGATCGGCCGCCTGACACCCTGGGATGCGTCCATGGCCACTCCATCCGCCAGTATCCCACCGATGCGGGCCCTCGCCATCGTCCACCAGCCGGATGCCGGCCCCGGCGTCTTCGCCGACGAGATGCGCGAGCGTGGCGCGGAGCTCGACCAATGGACGCTGTCGGAACGAGGTACCGGACCGCCGCGCGAGATCGCCGACTACGACGCCGTGCTCACCTTCGGCGGCGCCATGCACGCGGACCAGGAGGACCGCCACCCGTGGCTGCGCTTCGAGCAGGACTTCCTGGCGGCGATGCTCGACGACGGCATGCCGATCCTGGCGGTGTGCCTCGGCACGCAGGTGCTCGCCGATGCCGCCGGTGGGGAGGCGCGCCGAGCGAGCGAACCGGAGATCGGGTGGTTCGAGATCGAGGTGACCGACGAGGGAGAGGACGATCCTGTGATCGGGCCCCTCTCGCCGACCTTCACCGGGTTCCAGTGGCACAGCTACGAGGCATTGCCGCCGGAGGGTGCCGCCATTCTCGCCCGCACCCCGGTCTGTCCTCAGGCGTACCGGATCGGCGACCGGGTCTGGGGCATCCAGTTCCACGCCGAGGTGACGGCCGCCGACCTCTCGTACTGGATCGACGACTACCGGGCTGATGAGGATGCAGTTCGTATTGGCGTGGACCCCGAGGAGCTGCGTAGGGAGGCCGAGTCCCGGATCGCCGACTGGAACCGGCTCGGCCGCGAGCTCTGCGGCCGCTTCCTCGACGCGATCGACCGCTAGGTCGACGGGCTCTGGGACCCACTGTAGGGTGGCCGCGTGAGGCGGTTCGCCCTGATCCTGACCGCGTGCTTGGTGGCGGCGCTGGTCGTGCCGGCGACGGGCTCAGCGGGAATCAAGCAGCGGTTCTTCCACACGCTGGACGAGAACATCTCCTGCGCGATGATCAAGGACACCAAGACGCGCCGGAAGCACCACAGGAAGATCAAGGGGTTCCCGGGGGAGGTCCGCTGCGATCTTCGGCAGCACACCTGGACCGCGCCACCGAAGCCGAAATCGTGTCCGGTCGACTGGGGTGATGGCGTCGTCGTCAGCAGGCACGGCCTCGGCAACTACGTCTGCGCCGGCGACACCGTCGCTAATCCAAGCGCACCGGCCCTCGGTCCCGGCGCGACCATCACACTCGGCCGCTACACGTGCGGCGTTCTCACTGGGAGCGTCCGCTGTACCAACTACGTCAACGGGCACGGCTTCGAGGTTTCGGCCGCGACCGTCTCGCTCTTCTAGCTACTCCGGCGTGACGTAGGCGCCGGAGAGGCCGCCGTCGACAAGGAAAGTCGAGGCAGTCACGTAGGAACTCTCGTCGGAGGCGAGGAAGAGGGCGCCCTGCGCGATCTCTTGCGCCTCCGCGAAGCGCCCCATCGGTAGGTGGACGAGCCGGCGCGCTGCCTTCTCCGGATCCTTCGCAAAGAGCTCCTGCAGGAGCGGTGTGTTGACCGGGCCGGGGCACAGGGCGTTGACGCGGACGCCCCTCTTCCCGAACTCCACTCCGAGCTCGCGCGACAGCGCGAGGACACCGCCCTTTGAGGCGGTGTAGGAGATCTGGGAGGTGGCGGCGCCCATCACAGCGACGAATGACGCGGTGTTGATCACGGACCCGCCGCCGGCGGTGATCAGGTGCGGGATGCCGTGCTTGCAGCAGAGGAAGACGGACTTCAGGTTGACGTCCTGGACCCGTTGCCACGCCTCGACCGAGGTGTCCAGCACTGAGACGTCGTCTTCGGGGCTGATGCCGGCGTTGTTGAAGAGCACGTCGATGCGTCCCATCTGTCCCGCCGCCCGTGCGTACATGTCCTGCACGGAGCTCTCGTCGGCGACATCGGCCTGGATCGTAAGCTCGCCCTCAGCTCCCTCCGAGAGATCGACTCCGACGACGCGTGCGCCCTCCTCGGCGAAGAGGCGCGCCGTCTCCGCGCCGATGCCGCTCGCCGCACCCGTGATCACACAGACCTTGCCGTCCAGCCGACCTGGCACTCAGACCTCCGTGGCGTAGTAGACGTTCTTCACTTCGGTGTACGCGTCGAGCGCGTCCGGTCCGAGCTCGCGCCCGACCCCCGATTGCTTGAAGCCGCCGAACGGCGTGGAGACCCGGACTGAGGTGTTCGAGTTGATCGAGACCACGCCCGTCTCGATCGCACGCGCGGTTCGCATCGCCTTGGCCCCGTCGCGGGTCCAGACCGAACCCGAGAGGCCGTAGATCGTGTCGTTGGCGAGCCGGATCGCCTCCGCCTCGTCGTCGAAGGGGATCACGCAGGCGACCGGCCCGAAGATCTCCTCGCGGGCGGGTCGCGCGTCGTTGGAGACGGGCGCCAGCACCGTCGGCGGGAACCAGTAGCCGGGGCCGTCGGGGACCGAGCCGCGAATCGCAACCGGCGCGTCGCCGTTGACATAGGAGGAGACGGTGTGGAGCTGGTCCGCGGAGATCAGCGGTCCCATCTGGGTGGACTCCGAGAGCGGATCGCCGACCGTGATCGATTTCACCGCGCCCTCGAGCTCCGACATGAAGTCGTCCATCGCCGAGCGCTCGACCAGGATCCTGGAACGGGCGCAGCAGTCCTGCCCGGCGTTGCCGAAGACCGCGATCGGTGCCGAGGATGCGGCCGCCCCCAGGTCGGCGTCGGCAAAGATCAGGTTCGGGGACTTGCCGCCGAGCTCGAGGGTGACCCGCTTGATCGTGATGGCCGCGCCCTCGGCGATTCGCCGGCCAACCTCGGTCGAGCCCGTGAAGGCGACCTTGGCGACGTCGGGGTGCTCCACGAGGCGCTGTCCGCAGACCGAACCAGGACCGGCCACGACGTTGAGGACTCCCTCGGGAATGCCGGCATCGAGGGCGATCCGCTCCAGCTCCAGCGACGTGAGCGGGGTGAGCTCCGCGGGCTTCAGGACGACCGTGTTGCCGGCGGCGAGCGCAGGCGCGACCTTCCAGGAGGCGATCGTGAGCGGGAAGTTCCAGGGCGTGATCAGGCCGACGACGCCCAGGGGCTCGCGGAAGGTCATGTCGACCCCGCCGGCGACCGGGATCGTCTTGCCGGTGAGCCGCTCCGGCGCCCCGGCGTAGTAGCGAAAGGTCTCGACCACCATGCCCATCTCTCCGCGGGCATCCGAGATCGGCTTGCCCGCGTTGCGGGCCTCGAGCGTCGCCAGGTCGTCCGCTCGCTCCTCGATCGCGTTGGCGAGCCGATGGAGCAGTGCGGAGCGCTCGCCTGGGGCCACGGCCCGCCAGGCCGGGAATGCCCGCTTGGCCCGATCGACCGCGGCGTCCGTCTCCTCGACGCCCGCGCGGGGCAGTTCGGCCATCACCTGCTCGGTCGCAGGCTCGATCACCGCGATCGCGTCCTTGCTCGCCATGTGCCGACGATATAGGGTCCGTGCGTGGCATCAGGGGAGAAGAGCAAGGAAGCTGCTCCCAGACCCGGTGGCCCTGGTGGCACACGCGGGATGCTCTCCCTCGACGATCTCCGTAAGGAGGCCGAGGAGGGCACGATCGACACTGTCGTCACGGCCTTCACGGACATGCAGGGCCGGCTGTTCGGCAAGCGCATCCAGGTCGAGTACTTCCTCGACGAGGCGGTCGGGCACGGGGTGGAGGGCTGCAACTATCTGCTCGCGCTCGACATGGACATGGAGCCGCTGCCCGGTTACGAGATGGCGAACTGGGAGGACGGCTACGGGGACTTCGGGATCGCCCCGGACATGTCGACGCTGCGGCAGATCCCCTGGCTCGACCGCAGCGCGCTGGTTCTCGCCGACGTCGTCAATCACGACGGCACTCCGGTGGTCGCCTCGCCCCGCCAGGTCCTGATCGCCGTCTACGAGCGGGCGCGGGAGATGGGCTTCACGCCCTACGCCGCCTCCGAGCTCGAGTTCTACCTCTACAAGGAGAGCTACGCGGAGGCCTGGGAGAAGGACTTCAGGAAACTGACCCCGACGATCCCGTACATCCTCGACTACCACATCCTCGCCACCACGATGGACGAGAGTTACCTCGGGCCGATCCGCCGTGGCATGCACGCCGCCGGCATCCCGATCGAGTTCTCCAAGGGCGAGGCCTGGAACGGGCAGCATGAGGTCAACACCCGCTATGCGGACGCCGTCACCGCCGCCGATCGCCACACGATCTACAAGAACGGCGTCAAGGAGATCGCCTTCCTGAACGGCATCTCGGCGAGTTTCATGGCGAAGCCGTCGGAGGACGACATCGGGAGCTCCTGCCACGTCCACCAGAGCCTTGTGGACGACGACGGCAAAAGCGTCTTCGTCGACGACGACGGCGAGGAGAGGGACGCGTTCATGCACTTCATCGGCGGGATGCGAAACCACATCCGCGAGCTCTCCCTGTTCGTCGCGCCGGCGATCAACTCCTACAAGCGCTACGCAGCTGAAAGCTGGGCGCCGACCTCGGTCTCCTGGGGCCGCGACAACCGCACCTGCGGCTTCCGGGTCGTCGGGCATGGGCAGTCCACACGCGTCGAGTGCCGGATCCCCGGCGCGGACGCCAACCCCTACCTCGCCATGGCCGCTCTGCTCGCCGCCGGGCTCGACGGCATCGAGAACCAGACCGATCCCGGCCCCGAGCTCAAGGGCAACGCCTACGAGGCCGGCGAGGCCGAGGCCTTCCCCTCATCGCTTCGCGAGGCCGTCGCGCTCTGGGAGAAGTCGGACTTCGCGAAACAGGCGTTCGGCGACGCGGTCCACAAGCACTACCTCAACTACGGCCGGCTCGAGCAGGGCCTGTTCGACAAGGTCGTGACGGACTACGAGAAGCGCCGCATGTTCGAGCGCGGCTAGGCAGGCGCCTCGACGCCCGGCAAGATGGGCGGCCCCGCCGCCGACGCGGTGGAGCGGGCGCTCTCGGGCTGGGCCACGACGATCACCCGGCAGGGACGCTCGGCGAGCACGGTCTGCAGCGTCTTGCCGTAAAGCGGCGCTCCGTTGCGGTAGCGGAGGCCCATGACGAGCGCGACCGCCTTCAGCTGACGCGCCTCCTCCGCGATCGAGTGGCCGGCCTGGTTCGGCCTGACCCGGTGGATGTGCCCGCTGACGCGCAGGCCGCCGATCAGCTTCGCCTGCTCGATCTTCGAGCGGGCCTCCTGGTCCTGCTCCGGGAGTGGGGCGTCGAGCGGCAGGTGATTGGGGACGGTGACGATCGCGATCACGTGCACCGCCCGTCGTTTCTTGCCCGCCAACTTGACGGCGGTGACCATCGTCTGCTCGTTGAACGGCTCGTCGTCCTCGAAAGCGACGAGGACGCTCTTGTACTCGATCTCCTCGACGCCGAGCGGCTCCGGGAGAAGCACCTTGTGTGTCTGGATGGGAGAGAGTCCGAGCGAGCGCCGGTAGAGCAGGTAGATGGTGAGCCCGAGCGCCATCCAGATCGCCCCGATGACGAGGGTCCGGGGATTGAGCGCCATCACGACGATCCAGGCCGCGAAGGTGCCGAACCCCCCGAACACCGCGGTCACGGGGATATCGAAGCCGAAAGCATGGACGCTTCCGGGTGGCTTCCAGGCGCGCTCCTTGTCCGGGTAGCGCTGGCGCAGCTTGATCACTGAGATGTGCGCGATCGTGAAGGAGAGCATCGCGCCGAACGAGTAGAGGGTCGCCAGCAGCTCGGTCTCTCCGGGGATCATGGTGATGATCGCGATGCCCGAGAAGACCAGGATGGCGATGTATGGCGTGCGGTAGCGGGGATGAATCTGGCGCAATCGCTCGGGCAGCTGGCGGTAGTGACCCATCGAGAAGGTCAGGCGCGACACCCCGATCAGCCCCGCGTTGGTGGCGATCAGCAGGATCACCGCCGCTAGCACGCCGACGTAATAACGCAGTACCTCGGTGAGCCCGGCGCCGAGGCCGAGGTTCTCGACGATCCCCAGCACCGGGTCATCGGCGAACTTGGAGCCCAGGTCGGTCACGTACTCGCCTCCGACCTGGTGCACCGGCATCGCCGAGAGGGCGATCAGGGGAAGCAGCGCGTAGAGGCCGAGGACCGCGAGGACGGTCAGGCCGACACCGCGGGGCACGGTCTTGGGGGCGTCCTTGGCCTCCTCCGACATGTTCGAGATCGTCTCGATCCCGGTGTAGGCGATCATCCCCACCGCGATCCCGAGCAGGAAGTCGCCCCAGCTCGGCGCCACTCCCAGGTGGATGTTGTTAACCAGGATGTCGGGGCTGAAGACCAGCGCCAGCCCGATCACCACGAGGATGACCTGGGTGAATAGGTCGGCGATCGCCAGGATCAGGTTGAGACGGGTCGACTCCTGGGTCCCCTTGACATTCAGCGCCGCGAGGAAGACGACCACCGCGACGCCCCCGAGAATGTCGCCCGGCGAGTCCCCGAGCCACGGCCAGAAGACGGCGAGGTAGTGCGGCACGAAGAACGCCGAGATCGCGACCGTGATGATGTAGTTGAGCATCTGCCCCCAGGCCGCGATGAAGCTGACCAGCTCATTGAACGCGTGGCGGGCGAAGCTCGCGGAGCCGCCTGCTTCCGGATACATCACGGTCGCCTCGGCGTAGGTGGCCGCCGTGGCCATGAAGATCAGGCCGGCGATCACGAAGGCGACGGGGGTCAGGCCGAGGGCGAAGGCGGCTGTGACGCCCAGCGCGTAGTAGATCGACGAGCCCACATTGCCGTAGGCCGCTGAGAAGAGCGCGCCCACGCCGTGGACGCGCGCCAGCGATTCGTCCCTTGGGATCCGTCGAGCCATGACAGCCCACCCGAATATACGCCTGGGGGAGGGCGGGTCCATGCGGCTCGACCCGGCGGGCGGGCCATACTTGAGGGAGATGGAGCCGAGGACACCGCTCCTGCTGCGTGAGCCGCCTCGCTCTCGGGCCCTCGGGTTTGTGGTTTCCTTGGCGGCAGTCGGGCTGACGACCGCCCTGGTCTATGCGCGCCGGCGTGATCGGCTCGCTCACGGAGCTGCCCGAGATGCTGCCCGCCGAGCGCAGGGTGGAGCCCGAGCGGGAAGAGAGCTGGCGCACGACCGAGCACGAGCGCTGGCGAGAGTTCGTCCGCGCCACCGAGGCGCTCGATCCGCATCAGCGGCACCGCCCGGACCTAAACTGGAATCGAGATGAAATCCATGCGTTCGCGGCCCCCATTTGGCCGCATCGCTGCCGCGACCCTCGAGACACTCGCCTGGGTCGGCCTCGCCACCGCGCTGGTGGCCCTCCTCGATTCCGTCGCCACGCCGGCCGGACTTGGCAGCCTCTACCTGATCGCCGTGCTCGCCGTGGCGATCCGCCGCGGCCAGGTCGCCGCCCTTGCCGCCGCCGTCATAGGCGTGCTGACCCTCAACTTCTTCTTCATTAAGCCCCTTCACCAGCTCACGATCGCGGACTCGGACAACGTGGCGGCGCTGGGCGTCCTGCTGCTCACCGCTCTGGTGGTCGGCCGGCTCGCTGGGCAGTCGCGGCAGCGAGCCGCCGAGGCCGAGCTGCGCGCAGCCCAGGCCGCCGCCCGGGAGCACGAGGCAGTCATGCTGGCCGATGCCGCCACGGCGCTTCTCGGTGGCACCGATGATCTTGTGGCGGGCATCTCGGCGAGCCTGCAGGCGGCCGGCCACGGAGAGCTTCGCCTCGATGCCAGCGCTGCGCCCAGGGCTCGCGAGGGTGAGAGGGTCCTGCGGCTTCCGACTGAGGCGCGCTCCGTCTGGCTGTATGCAGGGGAGTCGTCGGGCTGGTCCGATGCCGACCTCGACAGGGTGCGCGGCCGCTCGCCACGTTGCTCGATGTCGCAGCTGAGCGCGAGCGTGCAGCCGCACGTGGCGCCGAGGTCGAAGCGGCTCGCCAGGCCGACGCTGCCAAGACCGTGATACTCCACGCAATTTCACACGACCTGCGCTCGCCGCTGACGTCGATCCGCACGGCCGCGGCCGGCCTGCGCGAGCAGGAAACCACTGCCGAGGACCGGCTCGCGCTGATCGACGCGATCGAGGTGGAGGCCGATCGCCTCACGCGGCTGATCGGCAACCTGCTCGACCTCTCCCGGATCGAGGCCGGGGCGGTTCATCCGCGTACGGACTGGTGCGACTTGCTCGACGTGATTTCGACCGCCGTCTCCAACAGCCGGGATGACCACATCCACCGGCGAATCCAGATCGAGCTGTATGGCGAGCTGCCTCTGGTGCGTGCCGATGCCTCGCAGCTCGAGCGCGTCTTCTCAAATCTGATCGAGAATGCGCTCCGTTTCTCTCCCGAGGATGAGCCCGTGCGAATCAGCGGCGGCGTCGGTGCGGGCAAGGTGACAGTTCGCGTCGTCGATCGAGGGCCGGGGGTGCCGGTGCCTCAGCGAAACGCGATCTTCAAGCCTTTCCATACCGGCGACCACCGAGAGGGGGCTGGCCTGGGGCTCGCGATCTGCAAGGGCTTCGTCGAGGCAAACGGAGGCGAGCTGCGTCTCCAGGCCGACTCCGCCGACGGCACCGCGTTCGCCGTCTCATTCCCTCTGGTCGAGCAGCCGGCCACTGTCGGATGAGCGCAGGAGAGGCGCGTGTGCTCGTCGTGGACGACGAGCCCCAGATCGTCAGGGGGCTGAAGGTGATCCTCACCAACGCGGGCTATCGGGTTGAAGAGGCGACCACGAAGCAGGAAGCCCTGGATGCCGTCTCCGTTAGGCCTCCGGACGCGATCGTGCTCGACCTGGTACTACCGGATGGTGACGGGGTGGAGGTCGCCCGTGACATCAGGCGCTGGAGCCAGGTGCCGATCGTCGTGCTCTCGGCCGTCGGCGACGAGCGGCAGAAAGTGCGTGCGCTCGACGCGGGCGCCGACGACTACGTCACCAAGCCGTTCGGCAGCGAGGAGCTACTCGCCCGTATGCGCGCGGTGCTGCGGCGCAGAAGTGAGGACGGCGAGGGTCCGGTACGTGTCGGCGATCTCGAGATCGATCTGGCGGATCGGGCCGTGCGGCGGGCAGGAGAGGAGGTCCACCTGACCCCGATCGAGTTCGACCTGCTCAGCCAGCTCGCGGATCATCCTGGGCGCCTGGTCACTCATCGCCAGCTGCTCCAGGAGGTGTGGGGGCCAGGCTACGAGGACGACACGCACTACCTGCGCGTGCACTTCGCCCACATCCGCGCAAAGGTCGAACCGGATCCGGCGAACCCCCGCTACGTGATCACCGAGCCGGGAATCGGCTACCGACTGCGCGCGGAGCAGTAGATCTGCGCCTCGGTGCGGATTTAGCGAAATCTCTACGCAGCCCAGGCGCTCCTTAGCGGGTGCTTAGCGGGTCGCTCTGGACCATGGAATTACGAAGCCATGGCCGAGCTCAAGCAACGCAGATATCACTCGGCGCTCGTCCCGATCCTGGGCACCAGCGTCGATAACGAGGCGATGGCGCGGGCCGCAAAGCTGGTCGGGCCCGACGGCGCCGTAGAGGCCGTTTACGTGCTCAAGGTCCCCGAACAGCTGCCGCTCGACGGAGGTCTTGAGCAAGAGGAGCAGGAAGCGCGGCGGGTGCTGGAGGTAGCGCGTCTGCAGGCGAAGGTC